>DATHMO010000218.1:0-11035 GCA_035486995.1 Bryobacteraceae bacterium | reverse complement strand
CGTCTGGTGTGGCATCGCCGCGGTCATCGTGATTCTGCTCATGGTTGGGCTCTCGCTGCTGCGGACGCGCTGGAGTTCCATACGCGTCGCGATCGCGTCGTATTTCTCGTACCGTTCCCCGAGCCGAGCTTCGGGCGACTAAGGGCACTGCGCGAGCAGCGCGCCCCAGTGAAATCCGGCGCCAAATGCGGCGAAACAAATCAAGTCGCCTTTGTTTGGGCCTGGATCACGCCACCATTCGCCCGCGGCAATCAGCATGGACGCCGAAGAAGTATTGCCGTAGCCGCGAATGTTCGAGTAGAAGAGGCCCGGATCTACGGCGAGGGCTTTCGCTACACGATCCATCAAGTTTTGATTGGCTTGATGCATCAGGAAAACTTTCACCGCCGCCGCGGATTTGCCGTTTCGTTCCAGCAACTCGCCGATCGCCGAGGGGATTTTGCGGGACGCTTGCAGGATCACTGAGCGGCCGTTCATCGCGAGCGGGGCGTCGAAATCCAGGCGTAGATCTTCGGCGAACGCCCCATCGGAATGTAGAACCGAATCGATGATTTTCACCGGCCCGGCTTCTGGATCGATCTCAGAACCAATCAGGCACGCGCCCGCGCCATCGCCAAAGAGCGGCGCGACTCCGCGTTCCAAAGGCTCGCGCATTGCAACGGTCGACATTTTTTCAGCCGCGATCACGAGAACATTTCCGTGAATCGGGGCAAGCGATCGAGCCAACGCCATTCCGAACAGGGCGCCGGCGCTCGCAAGTGGAAGATCGATTGCCGGAACCCCGTCGAGACCCAAAGCGTGAGCGATGCTCGCTGCTGGTCCAGGAAAACGGCGTTCAGCCGATCCGGAAGAAACCAGAATCATCCCGATGTTTTCAGTACCCATGGCAGCGCGGGCCGCAGCCACACCCATGCTCGTGACAGTTTCTTCGGGAGAGGCGTAGCGCCGTTCTTCGATTCCAGAAACATCGAGGATCCATCCCGGTTCGCAATCCAAGCGCGCCGCAAGCTCGGCGTTGGTTACGATGCGCGACGGCAAATAGGCTCCGAAGCCCTTGATCGCCGCCACCAGTTACATCCTGCTCTCGATATAGGATTGAATGCGAGCGATGGATTCGAATTTGCGGGGGTTCAAATCGGAATCGGGAATCTTGATCCCAAACTCGCGCTCCAATTCGCTTACCATGTCAGGCAAAGCGAACGAGTCGAGAAACCCGGAATCGAACAGCGATTCATCGGGGCCCGGAACCTCGGTCTGTTCGGAAACTTTCCGCACAATCGCGAGAATGCGCTCTCTGTTATCCATCGTTATTGACTATGACTTCCTTCGGCTCGGATCGCGACGAAACGATCGTACTGCGACATGAGTTCATCGAAAAGCGCCTCGCCGGTCATGCGATAACCAGCGCCGGTGAGATGCGTGTAATCGCCTTGCCCGAGGCCGGCCTGCACCCATTGGCGCACCGAGCCCGGCCCGCCCATCGCGGCGCGCCAATCCCAAAAGGCGCAGCCATTCGCGAGCGCGACTTCGCGTTGGATTTCGACTACCTGATCGAGATGCGGAAACGGAAGCAGACGGCCGCGCTGGCGATACTCGCAGTCGGGCGGTCCGATGAGAAGAATGCTTGCGAGTGGAAGCGCTGCACGCAGCCGGTGGACGATTTCGGTGAGCGATGCGCGATAATCTTCGGGAGTCCACGAGCGGCTGAGAGCTTCGTTGGTTCCGTAGGCGAGCACGACGAGCGCGGGATCGCGGCTCATTAGTTCCGAAGCGAGAATGTCCGAGCTCCACTGGAGCATCAGGTTGGCTTGCGCTCCATTGATGCCGAGCGTTTCGTACGTCACTCCCGCGTGATTTTGCGCTACCCAGCCGAATAGCCGCACGGGCGCGGCGCTCAGGGTGCGCAACGTGTACTGATGGACGCCGGGCGAAGCCGTGTATTGGTACGTTCCGAGTCCGCTTTCCCCATCGGTATCGATGAACGCGAAGGGCGCGCCATCCACTGAAAAATCGAGTTGACCGCCGCCGGGTTGTCGCAAGTAGTGCAACTCAAGCTGCTCGCAGTCGACCGACAGAGTCACGGTCTCGCCAACCGATTGCGCGGTTAAGCTGATTCCGCCGAGCCCATCGATGCCGTCGCTCTTGCGAGTAACGATGCCCGAGGTGTACCAGCCGCGCGAGTTGTTGCCGCGGCTGTCGAATCGGCGGTAGCCGAGAAACGGATGGCCGGGCAGCGTGTAGCCGGGGCCGCCGGCGCCGAATTTGGATTGAAAGGCTTGGCGGAGTTGATTGGCCCAATCGTCGGAGGCGGTGTGCGAATCGCCGTACTGCAAAATGTGCAGCGACATGTTTTCGGTGGGATGCGAGAGCTGCTCATAGAAGGGGACTAATGCGCCGCCTCCCTCCAGAGCGCTACCAGGCCTCGCGGATCGTTCGTTGATTGCGCGCAATGCCGTGCCGCGAACCACGGGCGATACATGAACCACGGGCACGTGAATACGTTTTTTATGAGGTTTCTTCTTGGCGGTCTTTGTAGTGGTGGCGCCGGATGCGGCGGCGAGCAGCAAGAGAAAAACGAGAACGAATTTCGTCACTGGTGCGCGCTCCGCTGTTGCTCTCGCGCTTTGAACTTCCGATAGCCGGATTCGAGCGCCTGATCGAGCAGCACTCCGACTTTGCGCGCGCCGGCCGGCAGAGGATGCGTGAAATCGGCGCTTACGAGCCTGGGCGTACTGTCATACCAGCGGGCCATGGTTCCTTCGCCGCCCATGGCTTGAAACGTATTGAAGAACGCACAACCGGTTTCTTGAGCCATTTGACGTTGGATGTCGACCAGCTTCGGCAGGGTGGGGACAGTGGTGATGCGGGCGTTGGAATCGCGCTGGCCGCGATCCATGGGACTCATAATCAGAACCGATGCACGCGGCACCGCGGCCTTCACGCGCTCGATCACCTGGCGCAACTCGCCGGGATAATAACGCTCGATATAGTCGGCATAAATGCTTTCGTTAGTGCCGTAATTGATCACCACCAGATCGGGATGCTGATGCTCGAGCTCCTCGGTCCACTGCGGCTTGTCGAAGTAGCGCACGATGAATTGGACCTGGCCGCCATTCAGCCCAAGACTATTGTAAATCACGCCCGGCGTATTCTTTTCGAAACTGACGCCGAACATGCGCACAGGCCCACGCTCGACGGAAAGGTTGATATCGCGCATGCCCGCGTTTAATGGGAAGGTCTGATAGGCGGGTTCCTTGGTTGGTCCGTCGGTTTCCACGCTGCCAAGCGCTTGCCCTGCTGCTTCCACTTTAAGCACGCCGCCGCCGGGCTGGCGCAGAAAGTGAATTTCCATGAGCGCGTGATCTTCGGCGAGCTCCAAATGCGATGAAGCGCCGGTGTCGCCTTCAAAACTGACGCCGCCGAGGCCGTGGAAACCGTCGCGAGCGCGGGTTTGCGAGGCGGCATTGATGAGCCAACCTTTGCCTTGCAGCTCGACGCCTCGATGTCCGTACCAGGCCCAGGGCTTGGCGATAAGAACGAAGCCATGTCCCGAGTCGCCGAAGTGTTGCTGCAGGAGTGAGCGCACGTCGGCGGTGATGGAATCGGCGGTGACCGGAGAATCGCCGTAATGCAAGACGCGCGTGATTGCGCCGGGCGCGCCCAATTCGGTGCGCCATAAGGAAAGATAGAAGGCACGCAGGGCGTCGTGCGGATCGATGAGATTGGGCTCCAGAATCGGGTGTTTCGACCCGGCGGCCGGAGTTGTGAATTTTGGAATCGGCACGATGGGCTCGATCGCGGGAGTGTTGCGCGGGCGGAAATCGATAGCTTCGGCGGGTGTAAACGGGCGCGCGAGTTTCGCCGCTTCCAGCAGCAGGATAAATGCGCCGAGGGTGAGGATGGCGAAGGATGTTTTGCGCGGCAGCATAGTCAAAATCGCGAGTAGATGAAGGGCGCCGAGCTCGCGCCGGAAACATATCGAATGGCAACCACGAGAGCGGCAATGGCAGCAGCCTGCGCATAGTACGGCGACTGGCAGTAGAGCCTGAGCCCGGTGTCGTACCAGCGTTGCGGGATGTAGTGAACGGCGAGTGCGAAGACCGCGACGAGCGCGAAGGCCGGCGTGATGTTAGCGAAAGAGATGGTGCCCGATGTGATTTGCCAGAGGATGTCGCGCGCGGTTTCGAGACTGGATGCGCGGAAGAAAATCCATCCGATCAGGACGAAGTGAAATGTTAGAAATCCGCGGGCGAAACGGGCCGCGGGGGCCGCCGATGGTTTGCGTTTTCCGCGCAGTGTTTGCCACCAGCGATGCGTAGCGAGTCCCACGCCGTGCCAGGCGCCCCAGGCGAGAAATGTCCAGCCCGCGCCATGCCAGAGGCCGCCGATCATCATGGTGATGACGAGATTCAGATACGCGAAAATTTTCCAGCGCGAGCGGAGGCCGGGCAGCGAGAAATACAAATAGTCGCGCAGCCAATTGGAAAAGGAAATATGCCAGCGGCGCCAGAAGTCGGAAATGTTTTGGGCGGCGTAGGGGCGATTGAAGTTGGCCGGTAGCGTGATGCCGAGGAGCAAGGCGGAGCCGAGCGCGATGTCGGTGTAGCCGGAGAAATCGTAGTAGAGCTGGAGCGCGTAGCCGTAAGCGCCCGCGAGAACTTCAGCGCCCGAGTACAGTTTGGGCAGATCGAAGACGCGGTTCACGAGCGATTCGGCCAGAAAGTCGGCGATGAGGAGCTTCTTCACCAGGCCGAGCCCGATGAGGAAGAGCGCCTTGCCTCCGTTTTCCGCGCTTAGCATTTCGCGTTTGGACCACTGCGGCCAGAGCGTGGAAAGTCGAGTGATGGGACCAGCGACGGTGGTGGGGAAGAAGCTGGCGGAGGCAAGGTAGGCGAGATAGCTTTCGGCCGGCTTCTCGTTGCGGCGATAGATATCGATGGTGTAGGTGAGGGATTGAAATCCGTAGAAGGAAAGCGCGAGAGGCAGCACCCACGGCAGCACGGGCAAATATTTCACGGACGCCATCAGTCCTACGTTGAGCGCGATGCTGAGTGCGACGAGCAGCCGGCGAAGGGCGGGTCGCGTGGAATTGTGGAGCGCGCGGCCGATGAAGAAATCGCAGGTGGACGCGGCGGGGATGATGGCGAGGTACACGAGATCCCAGCGCGCGTAGAAGAAATAGTTGGCGAACAGCACGACCGCGAGCGCGCCCAAACGGTATCGCGCAGCCAGCCAGTAAGCGAAGAAGACGGCGGCGAGAAAAGTGAAATAAGCCGCGGTGGTCAACAACATTGGGGGACGCAACAAGTATAGCGGAGGGCGGGAGTCGAGGCTCGGATTAGGGGTTGGGCCGGAAAGGGCTTGACGCGTCGCGTCTGATCTGTCACATTATGCGTGTGACACTATTCCGGCTCAACCTGCGGCCTGGCCGGTCTATCTTCGACCAGGTGGTGTTCGCCGCCAAACGAGCCTTGATCAGCGGGGAGTTCCTCTCGGGGCAGGCATTTCCCTCCGTGCGAGCGCTTGCAGCTGAGCTGAAGATTCATCCCAACACAGCGCACAAAGTAGTTCAATACCTGATTCAGGAGCGGTATCTGGAATCGCGGCCGGGAGTGGGTACGATCGTGGCCAAGCTTCCCGAGCCGAGATCGGGCGACAAGAAGAGGCTCCTGCGTGAGGAAGTACAGCGCCTGGTGGTGGAAGCAAAACGAATGGGGCTGCAACTGGAGGACTTGGTGGAGGCCATGGAGGGGGAATGGGCGAGCCTGGAAAAACCGTTGGAGGTAAATCGCAAATGATCCGGGTGAATAATTTGTGGAAGCGATTCCGGAGGCACGAGGCTCTTCGCGGCCTGACGTTCGGCGTAACCGAAGGCAGTGCGTTCGCGTTGATTGGGGCAAACGGCGCGGGTAAAACGACCACAATCAAGGTGCTGATGAATATCGTCGGGCCGACGCGTGGCGACGTGAATGTGATGGGGGTGGACTCGCGATCGATTTCTCCTCGCGAGTTGAGCCGGATCGGCTACGTGTCGGAAAGCCAGGATCTTCCCGGCCGTTTGACAGTGGAGCAGTATCTCGATTATCTGCGGCCGTTCTATCCGCAATGGGATCGGGAGTTGGAGGCATCGACGCTCGGCCTGCTGCATCTGCCCCTCAGACGCAGAATTGGGGACTTGTCGCACGGAATGCGAATGAAGATGGCGCTGGCTTGCGCGCTTCCGTTCCGGCCCAAGCTGCTCATCCTGGATGAACCATTCAGCGGGCTGGATCCACTGGTGCGCGACGAATTCATGGAGAGCCTGATCCAGCAGGCCGGTGAGATGACCGTGCTGATCTCATCGCACGAGCTGAGCGAGATCGACCATTTTGCCACGCACGTGGGTTTCCTGGACGAGGGCAGGCTGCTATTCAGCGAGACCATGGCGGAGCTGACGGAACGATTTCGGGAAGTGCGAGTCACGCTGGAACAGCCGGCTGCGGAACCCGATCCATTGCCGAAAGATTGGCTGTGTGTGCGTGCCGTGGGCAGCGTGGTCTCGTTCATCGACACGCGCTTTTCAGAAGACGCGCTCGGTGAACGAATCCGGTCGCTACTGAACGGTGTTCGGAGCATTGACGCGCAACCGATGGCCTTGCGTTCCATCTTCACCACTTTGGCGCGATCGCTCCGAGATGGCATGGCTTAGGATGACGCGCCTGAAAGGATTCGAACGATGATCTGGCACATCTTCAAGAAGGACTGGCGCCTGATGGGGCCCTACGCCGCGGGCCTGGCGGGGCTGCACTTTAGTCTAATGGCGGCTCTGCTGAGAATCGGCCGCTTCCGGGCCGCGCCGATTTCTAGTTGGATTGGCCCCGGCGGCATCGCGCCCTTGGAAGCGGACCACACGCTCTACACGTTGACCAACGTGTTCCCGATCTTGTCGTATCTAGCGACCGCTTTACTCATCGCGGTGATCGTTCAGCAGGACGCCATTCCGGGAGTGAGGCAGGACTGGTTGGTGCGGCCGATTCGCCGCCGCGATCTGTTTCTGGCGAAGCTTGTGGCCGTGCTCGTGATGGCGCTGGCTCCGATTTTCGCCGCCGACCTTTTGGGAGCGCTGCTCAACGGCTTTCCGCCAGGACAATCGATGGATGCCGCTTTGGGGCGCTCTATCTGGCTGTGGTTTAGTTTGTTCCTGGTCGTGTTCGCCCTGGCATCGTTAACAAAGAATCTGATGGAGGCAGTGGTCGGCGCAACCGCGTTGACAGGCGCGTACTTCGTGCTGCAGGCGTGGAGGTCCTACAATCCGACTGCGCAGATGTTCTTCGTTCACGGGCAGGTGGATTGGATCGACCGATTGATACGTCTGGGTATTGTCTGTATTGGCGCCGCGGTGCTGCTCAGTTTGCAATATGCTCTTCGTAAGACGTTCGTTTCCCGGCTGCTGATGGTTGGTTTTTTTCTGCTTTTGCTGCTGGTTCCCTCGGTACCGTGGCAAACCGCATTCGCGCTGGAGGAGCGGTTGTCGAAAAATCCAGCGGATGGAAACGCGGTGACCATCTCCTTCGTGCGCGACCGCGCTACGCCCGAGGATCGGCCCGTGGGGCCGTTGCCGTATGACCGAAGCGACGCTTCCGTGATGCTTCCCGTTCGCGCAATGGGCGTGCCGGATGGAGCGATTTTGTATGGAGAATCGTCCACCGCGCGCATCATCACCCAAGACGGGCAAACGCAAATGAACGAAGGGCAAGCGCGGCTTCAGATGGGAATCCCGACCCGGGGAGGCGAGCGACCAGACTCCGGTAAGCCGTTCACCTATGTGCTGCGTGTTCCGCGCGGTCTCTATTCTAGAATCGCCGACCAGCCCGTTCGGCTGGAGATTGATTATTACCTCACGCTTCTGAAGGTGGCGGATACGCAAACGCTTCCGGCCTTGGGAGGAGATCAACGGAGCCGCGATCTCGGTTGGTGCGGCACGAAAGTGAGCGACGCGGGCGGGGAGCTTCTGGTGGGATGCGTTAGCGCTGCGGCTCCGCCTGGTTGCGCTTCAATGGTGCTGGAATACAAGCCTACGGGAGCTCAAAATCCGCCCAATGGGATTTGCGTTCGCCCCGATTACTCGCCCTTTCCGCGCGGCTTCGGCCCGGACGCGCTCAACCGGTTCACCGAGAGGCTGCCGTTCGGAAATCCAACTGGAGTGGACCAGTATCCGGTGAAGGAGCCGATGCTTCCCGAATCGCAGGTGAAAGTGACGATGTATCAGGCTGAAGATCATTTCGAACGCGAGCTCACGATTCCACAGATTCGACTCAGGGAGTGGGTCGCGGCGGAATAGGTCACTGTTCGCGCGGTCGTGTGCGTCAAACGTACGCACCCCTGGCGATAATAGACCAATGCGCCAACACAATTATGCCCCCCGGCCCGCGCAGCTCAAATGGCTCCTCGATTCTGACCCGGCTATCCGTTGGCAGGTTATGCGGGACCTCACAAGCGAAGCCCCCGGCACAATTTCCGCGGAGCGGTCCCGTGTTGCAACCGAGGGCTGGGGCGCCCGGCTTCTTAGCCTTCAATCTCCTGCCGGCCACTGGGGAGGGCCGAAGGAGGACCGAGGCTTGCTCATTACTCTCTACACTCTAGTCGTCCTGAAGGACCTGGGTCTCGACCCGGCCAGCAAGCAAGCTCGCAAAATGATCGAACGCGTCGACCAGCGGCTGGTGTTCAAGCCGCTCGACAACCGGCCTTTCCTTCACGGCGAAACGGAGCCTTGCATCAACGGCAGAATTCTGGCGATCGGCTCGTATTTCAAAGAACCGAACGACGCACTGGCCAATCAACTGCTGCGTGAGCAGCTCAAAGATGGAGGCTGGAACTGCGAAGCGCCCCAAAGCCGGCGCTCTTCATTCCATACCACCATCTGTGTGCTCGAAGGACTGCTCGCATATGAACGAGCAGGGCGCAAATCGGCGGCCGTCACCAAGGCCCGCAAGAGAGCCGAAAACTATCTGCTCGCGCGCCGCATGTTTCGCTCGCTCGGAACCGGCGAAGTCATCGAGAAGCGCTGGCTCCGGTTCTCCTTTCCTACGTTTTGGCATTACGACGTCTTGCGCGGACTCGATTATCTGCGGGATGCGGGGATCAAACCCGACGGCCGCGTCAGTGACGCCATCGAGATCGTGGTTGAGCGCGGCCACCAGAACGGGCGCTGGCCGCTCAACTTGCTTCATCCCGAACATATTCCGCTGGACATGGAAACCGGCGTCGGCAGGGCAAGCCGCTGGAATACCCTGCGCGCTCTCCGAGTGCTGCGTTGGTACGACAACTCGCCGCGGTAGTCGCGTCTTCGGTAGGCTCGCCTCACGAGCTGCTATATTGATAGCCGATCACAATGCAATCCACGGGCGCTGCAGCGACCGAACAGCCGCATTCAGGCAATAAACCCAAAACACCTCAATATTCGGCCCTGTTTATTACAATTTCGCTCGCCATCCTGACGGCCGCCGGTACTTTTGCGCGCTTCTACGGGATCAGTGTTCGCGCGATGTACGACGAAGCAGCGAGCTGGAATATTGCCAGGCTGCCGTGGCGTTCCTTCTGGCAGGCGCTCTGGGATTTCGAGGCCAACATGGGCCTTTACTATTTGATCCTTCGTCCATGGCTCCACTTGGGGAACAGCGAGGTGGTGGTTCGAGGTCTTTCAGTCCTGTTTGGCGTAGCGACAATTCCAGTGCTTTACCTGGTGGGCAGCCGATTGTTCAGCCAAAGGGTAGGGCTGATGGCGGCGGCGCTGCTGGCGGTCCACGCGTTTCATATCCGATGGTCGCAGGAGGCGCGCAGCTACGCGCTGCTGGTGCTGTTGCTCACGTGGTCGACGTTGCTGTTAGTTTCCGCGCTTCAGGGGGAACGCGCCCGAGGCCGCTGGGCTGGTTACATCGTGCTGTCTGCTCTGGCATGCTATTGCCACTTATTCGCGGTGTTTGTCATCGCCGCACAGTGGCTCTGGATAATTGTTAAGAGATTTCCGGACATTCGATCGCGAATTCCCGGATTGATTTGCCAAGTTGTCCTGATAGCTCCGGCGGGATTGTACGCGGCCTTTAGAAACCAGGGACAGCTTGATTGGATTCAGCCGTTGAGTGCAAGGGATCTCGTGGAACTCTGCCGGTCGTGGGTGGGTTCCGCGCCAGGGGGCTATGGGATGGCGCTCCTATTCTGTCTTTACGGCCTCCTCTGTGCGCTTGGTATTGTGACTGGGTTGGGGTCCGGCTCCCGATCGAGACGGCTCGACACTGCGCTTCCCGTGCTTTGGGCCGTGGTCCCTTCCGGCGCAATCATCTTAGGATCGATCGTTAAGCCGATATTAGTCGACAGGTATCTGTTGCCGTGTCTTCCCGCCTTGTTGCTTCTGGTGAGTTTGGGCATCGACTTTTTGCTGTCGCGGGGCAGGGTTTGGATGTGGGTGGGGGTCTCGACGACGGTGGCTGTCCTGGCGCTGAACGTCCATGGGTCGGCCATGCGCTATTGGGAAGCAAAACGTGTCACGAATTCCAACGGCCTCCGAGGGATGAGTCGATACGTGCTATCCCACCAGGAGCCGGGCGATGCAGCTATTTTTTTCAACGCCGAGCCGCACCTCTCTTTCAAATACTATGCGGCTTTGGCGGGGGCAACGCAAACGCCCAAGATCGTGATCCCGGATTATCATGGAGCGATTACGGCCGCGCAAGACTTTCCGTCACAGGAAGAGATCCGAGCGGCGGCCGCTCCTTTTCCACGCGTCTGGCTGATCTTGAATGAGTTTACGATTCAGCACGATTGGCTTGCAAGAAATCCAATGTTTCATGCAAGGGATCCGAACTTTCATAACGCGCTTGCCGCTAATTTCAAGCTGGATAGCCAGTACAAAGTAGGGTGGTTCGAAATTTCTCTTTACACACGTAGGAAGTAACAACGCCGTGAGCGTCGCCTGCCCGGAATAAAAGTGTAATACTTCGCCATCCAACGGCATCCTACCAGCGAGGAGAGGTTGTCTTGAAACTCGCAAAATCGATAA
>DATHMO010000217.1:0-33722 GCA_035486995.1 Bryobacteraceae bacterium | reverse complement strand
GCATCGGTATAGCGGCCTTGCGCGATCAGGCGGATGTATTCAGGAACGTTGGTGTGGGCTGGACAGGCCCATTGGCAATCCACAACTTTGTGGAAATAGTCCGGGTTGCTGACGTCGGTGGCTTTCAAACGTGGATCCTCTCGATCTCAGCCATATTACTCAACGGTCAATCGGTCAGGTCGTTGGAGACAGGTAAATTTGTATGGTTTTATTGTACATCCGGCGGGGTAAGGGTGGGACCTTGCATGCAACTACCAGGCGAGGGCGTGAAGTCCGCGAGTGACGCGGAAGTGGTACCCGTTCACCGCTGAGGTTCTTTGAGGCTGCCTGATTTAACGGATTCGCAAATCAGCGCTTCGATCGCCAAAAGAACAAGGAGACCTGTTAAACGCGGCAATATGCCCGCAACCAAAGCAAGAAGAAAATAGGACAGGGTTATACACCACATTCCTATAGATCCTGCGCCGCTCCATCTGAACATCGCAAGATAAATTGGGACTGCTGACATGGCAACGTACAGAAGCCATACGGCTGCCAGGTTTTGGAAATCGTGTACCGGGTCCGTCGCGAATCCAGCTGTCATGGAGGTCAGGAACACGATGAGAAGACAAACTAAGGCACCTGCTATGAGCAACACGATATTGCCTCTCGAATAGCGAGTATGTGTCATTCGCAGCTCGGGCTGAGTTTATTTGGGTCGAGATTCGTCGCCTGGACGCCGGAGTCGAGGACGCCACTCCACATCTTCGATCTGCTCGAATTCGCACTCCAAGATCCGATTGATCCGCACCGTCTCATTGTGAAGATCGCGTAACCCGCCGAATGCGCTCATCCACTTTGGGGTGGGCGCCGATGGAGTTGTCTTGCTAACGACTTTCTTCACGGTTCTACTTTCCCACATCAAGCCGAATCGGCATTCCGCGATGCGCTCGAATACCGCCGTTCCAGGCTCTCAAACTGCCTTCGGCGCGCCCAGCCGTGGCTATGCAGCCAATATCGCCACAAGACGCGCAGGATGGACAGTCCGTACACCGTGCTCTGTACGAATGAAGCCGAGGAGGCCTGCGGAAAATAGCGCGTCGGCACCGGTACTTCGGCGATGCGCAATTTCAACGCGACGAACTGCGCCATGATCTCCTGATCGAAGATGAAGTCGTCGGAGTTCATCGCCAGGTTTACGCTCTCGAGCGCCGCGCGGGTGTACGCGCGATAGCCCGTATGATATTCCGACAGGTGCAGTCCGAAGCTGCGGTTCTCGAGCCCGGTCAGGAAACGATTGGCAATGTACTTCCACCACGGCATGCCTTGCCGCATCGGATGCCCGCCCAGCAGCCGTGATCCCAGCACTACGTCGGCGTCGCCTTTGCGTATGGGTTCGATGATCTCGGGAAGCAGCTTGGGATCGTACTGATAATCCGGGTGCACCATAACAATGATGTCGGCGCCAGCGCGCAGTGCTTCGCGGTAGCACGTCTTTTGATTCGCGCCGTAGCCGTAATTGCGGTCATGGACGAACAGTTCCAAGCCCAGGCTGCGGGCGATCTCGATGGTCTCGTCGCGGCTGCCGTCGTCCACGAGAATTACCAGGTCGACTACGTCGTGCGGGAGCTCCGCATAAGTCATGCGCAACGTCTTGGCGGCGTTGTAGGCCGGCATCACCACTACGACCTTGGATTTAGCCGCTGGCGGGGTCATCATTCAATACCGCGGTCACCACAAATTGGTATGCGAAGAGCGTCTTCCACAGCCGGGCCAAACGATAACTGAACCATTCCGAGGCTCGCAGTAGCGAGGAGGTACGCGGGGCGAACGCCCGCTCGAATGGAACGCTGGTCACATCCACCGACCGAATGCGAAATCCGCTCTCACGGAAAAGCTGCTGCCAGCCGTTCCAGGGATAAAAGCGGAGGTGGGTTCGATCGAAGAGCCCCTGATCGTGCTGCGGGAAGCGGCCCAGCGCGACTTGCCAACGGAAGTAAATATTTCCGCTGTTCGGTAGCGAGGCGATGAGTTGTGCTCCCGGCCGCATGACACCACGAATTTCATCGAGAAGATCGCTCGGGCGCCGTAAGTGCTCCAGGATATCGGCGCAAATCACGTAGTCGAATTGTTGGTACATCCGCGGCAGACCCTGGTCCAGATCTCGCTCCATCAATTCCACGGAAGCGGGAAAATCGGGGCGATGCGCGCCGGGGTAATCGATGCCGGTAACGCGAAAGCCTCGCGTGGCAAGGGCTCCCGCCAGAGTTCCGTTGCCGCAGCCGGTGTCCAACACAGCGCGATCGCGGCCATCGGCGGGAAACAGCCGTAGCAGCGCCGAATGACTGCTGTAGGGACTCGCCTTCCATTGGTACACCAGTGCCGGCGACGCGCCGCTGGCTTTTAAGGTAGGTTGCAACGAACTCATTATGCCAGAACTTCCGATCCGCGCGATTTTAGGCGGCCCTTGACGCCTATACCCGGCATTATTGCGCAAATGGGAGTATGATCTTCAGAGGAGTTTTGGGAGCATCCGGCCGCGAGACGTTCCGGCGCGTGAGAGCCGAGCGTATTTCGAGGCTTGATTGCGTTTCTCAACTACCGTCCGTGAGGAGGTAACTCGTGGCCCTTACGATAGGAGCGCCCCGTGAGACTTACCCAGGTGAGCGGCGCGTTGCGCTGACGCCACGCGCGAGCGAGGCCCTTGGGAAGCTGGGAGCCAGCGTAATCATCGAGCAATCGGCGGGTGCCGATGCCGGATTTCCAGACGAACAGTATGTCGGGCGGGGTGCGCATGTCGTTAGTCGCGCCGAGGTATTCCAGCAGTCCGACATTATTGTTCAGGTGCGCGCGTTGGGAGCGAATCCCGATGATGGGCGTGCGGATTTGCCCCTGTTGCGCCGGGGACAACTCGTGATTGGCTTCGGTGAGCCGCTCACCGCGGTGCGCGAAATGTCGGATCTGGCTCGGGCCGGCGTTTCGTTTTTCGCCATGGAGTTGATGCCGCGCATTACGCGCGCGCAAAGCATGGACGCGCTGTCGTCCATGGCGACCATCGCCGGATATCGCGGTGTACTGCTGGGCGCCGAGGCATTACCCAAAATATTCCCTATGCTCATGACTGCGGCCGGGACCATCACTGCAGCCCGCGTGTTGGTGCTGGGCGCGGGTGTCGCCGGTTTACAAGCTATCGCGACGGCGCGGCGGCTGGGAGCAGTAGTTTCCGCCTATGACGTCCGCAGCGCTGTGAAGGAACAGATCGAGAGCCTGGGTGCGAAGTTTGTGGTGCTCGATCTGGAAACGGGCGCGTCCGAGGGCCAAGGCGGATACGCGAAAGCCATGGACGAAGAGTTTTACCGTCGCCAGCGCGCGGCGCTGCAAGAGGTGATTCGCGAACAAGACGTCCTGATCACTACCGCGGCTGTTCCCGGAAAGAGGGCGCCGATACTGGTGACCGCTCAGATGGCGAGCGCCATGGCGCCGGGTTCGGTGATTGTCGATATTGCATCCGAGCGCGGGGGCAACTGCGAACTGACGCGGCCCGGCGAGACGGTGATGCATCAAGGCATTTCGATTCTTGGTCCGCTCAACCTTGCGTCCACCGCACCGTATCATGCCAGCCAGATGTATGGATCGAATGTCGCGGCGTTCCTGAAGCTGATGGTGAAGAACGGCGAGTTGACTATCAATCGCGAGGACGAAATCATCCGCGAAACGCTGGTCACTCACGGCGGCGAAATAGTGAACGCGCGAGTGAGCGAACTGGTGGGGACGACTGCGGCGGCGATGCCCGCAGGAGAAAGGAGATAGGCGATGGGCGCTTACGAATTTGATCTGTGGGTCTTCATGCTGGCGGCCTTTTTGGGATTCCAGCTCATCCGCGGAGTTTCTCCGTTGCTGCACACTCCTTTGATGTCCCTAACCAATGCAATTTCGGCCATTACAGTGGTGGGGGCGATCCTGCTAACGGGCGAGCGGGAAGCCAGCACGCTATCGCGAGTGCTCGGATTTACGGCGGTGTTCCTGGCCGTGCTCAACGTGGTGAGCGGCTATCTCATCACGGACCGCATGCTGAAGATGTTTAAGAAGAGGGAGCCGGCAAAGAAATGAAACTCGACGCCACACTGCTTCCGATTCTGTACATGCTCGCGGCCATTGGATTCATTCTGGCCATCAAGTGGTTGGGCTCGCCCGCGACAGCCCGGCGCGGGGTGATCGTCGGCGAAATCGGCATGCTATTGGCCGTGGTCGGCACTCTGCTGCGATTTGAAGTGGTCAACTACCAATGGATTTTGGTCGCCTTCTTCCTGGGAACGGCGGTTGGAATCCCCATCGCCTACATCATGCCGATGACGGCCGTCCCGCAACGAACGGCTTTTTCGCACGCATGCGGCGCGCTCGCATCGGCTCTGATCGGGACGGCGGAATATTACAAAGGGCTCGATCAAGGCGCGGGCCTTTCCAAGGTGGTGATGATCGCGCTCATCATCGAAACACTGCTCGGCTTTTTGACGTTCACGGCCAGCATGATGGCGTTCGGAAAGCTCCAGGAAGTGCTGGCGCAGCGGCCGATCACGTATCGCGGACAGAATTTCGTCAACCTGGGAGTTTTCGCGGCGGCAGCGGGCATTGGGCTGGCGTTGATTGTTTCACCCGAGCATAGCGTTCTGTTTCCACTATTCGCCGCGCTGGCGCTGTTATTCGGCGTGCTGCTGATCATTCCTATTGGCGGGGCTGACATGCCCACAGTGATCGCACTGCTGAATTCCTATGCCGGACTCTCGGCCAGCGCCATGGGATTCGTGTTGAACAACAAGCTGTTGATCGTGGCCGGCGCGCTCGACGGTTCGTCCGGGTTCATTCTGGCCATCATCATGTGCAAGGCGATGAACCGCTCTTTCTCGAATGTATTGTTCGGAGCATTTGGGCAACTCCAGACCACAGCTGTCGCCGCGGGCGAAGCGAAGCCTGTGCATTCGGCCAGCGCTGAAGAAGCGGCGCAGATATTGGACTCGGCGCGCAACGTAGTGGTGATTCCCGGCTACGGGATGGCTGTCGCGCAAGCGCAACACAAGCTGAAGGAAATGTTTGAACTGCTCACCAAGCGCGGCGTGGACGTCCGCTTCGCCATTCACCCGGTGGCCGGCCGCATGCCCGGGCACATGAACGTGCTGTTGGCCGAGGCCGATGTTCCCTACGACAAGCTGTGGGAGATGGACGACATCAATCCCGAGATGGCGAACGTGGACGTGGCGTTGATCATCGGGGCGAACGACGTCGTCAATCCAGGCGCCGAAACCGATCCGCATAGCGCCATCGCTGGCATGCCGATCATCCAGGCCTACAAAGCGCGAACGGTAATGGTGATCAAGCGCAGCATGAATCCGGGCTTCGCGGGCATCGACAATGAACTGTACTATCGCGACAATACGCTGATGTTGTTTGGCGATGCCAAGGCGTTCTTGTCGAGCGTGGTTAAGGAACTGGGCGCGCTGGCGAAGGTGTAACGGGCAACACCACATTCACCGTTGGGCCGGCGGGCGATAACGCGATCTTGGCTTCCGCGAAACGCTGGATAATTCGCCGATTCATTTCGCGGCCCACCATCCACTGCTGATTGGGTATCGTCTTGAATCGCGCCTTGATCACCGCGCCCGAGTCCGCCAGTTTATCGACGCCTAGCACCTCAAGCGGAGCGAGAACGGCCGCTCGGTAGGGCTCTTCTTGAGCGAGCTCTTCAGCAATCGCGGCCAGCACTGCAACTACCCGATCGGTGTCCTCGCTGTATGCGATCGTCATATTGAAAACGTAGTAGGAATATTCGCGCGTCAGATTCGTCAGGCCCTGGATGATGCCGTTGGGGAAAATATGTACCGCGCCATCTTCGCCGCGCAGCACCGTGGTGCGCAGATTGATCTCCTCCACCAAACCCGTTTTGCCGTTGATCGTGGCCACGTCGTTGACGCGGATCTGATTCTCCATCATGAGGAAAACTCCGCCCAGCACGTCCTTGATGATGTTTTGCGCGCCAAATCCGATGGCCACGCCTGCCACGCCCGCGCCCGCCAGCAGCGGACGGACGTCGAAATTCATTTCTTTCAGGATCATGAGTCCCGCAATCATCCAGATGACGATGAAAAGGGCTTTGCCCGTTAGATTTCCAATCGTTTCGGCGCGCTTCTCTAGTTCGAATTCGTTGCCGCCGCCGCTCTTGAGCATCATCTTGACGGCGTAGTTGCGAAGTCCGCGCAGCACGCGTGCCACGGCGCGGCTAGCGATGTAGGCGAACACCAGGATGAACAGAATCCGAATGGCGTTTGAAAAAATGGGCGCGTAGTAATCCGGGTTCAGCAGTTGAGCGCGCGTAGGCAAGGTTCCTATTCAGATTACAACGCGATAAAGACAACCGTTTCACGGCGGCTGGTGGCTCGCGTAGACTGAAAGGAGCCGGAGAGCTGATAAATGAAACGAGCTGTGAAGTTCGGAGTCGCCCTGGTTTTCGCCTTACCCGCCGCGTTGCCTGCGCAGGTTTCGGTCCTGATGTCCGGCGGCTTCTCGGCCGCTTATCAGGAACTCCTGCCCCAATTCGAGAAAAGCACCGGCATTACGGTCACCACGGCGCGGGGAGCCTCGCAAGGCGATGGACCCACCACGATCGGCGCTCAGCTTCGGCGCGGTTTGCCCGCAGACGTAGTCATCCTGTCGAGGGAAGGGCTCGCCGAGCTAATCGCTGAAGGCAGAATCGTTACCGGTTCAGACGTCAATCTCGCAAGCGTCCCGCTGGGCGTCGGTTTGCGAGCCGGCACACCCCATCCGGATATCAGCACGGTGACTGCCTTCAAACAGACCCTGCTGCAAGCGAAATCCATCGGCGTTCAAAGCACCTCCGCGATCTACCTGAAGACAAAGGTATTTCCGCAGCTCGGCATCGGCGGTGCCTTGGCGGATAAGCTCTCGGGTGCGGGAGCGGCGGAGGTGGCGAACGGCGGTGTGGAGATGGTCGTTCTCCCGGTAAGCGAGATCCTGCCTGTTCCAGGCGTTGATTTCTTGGGCACGATCCCCGCCAGTCTGCAGTTCGTCCAGGTGTTCGCCGCCGCCGTGGTGAGCGGTGCCAAGGACCCCGAGGCTTCCAAACGCCTGATCGACTTTCTCGCCTCGGAAAAGGCGACTCCCACGGTAGAGAAGATGGGAATGAAACGTCCGGCAGCAGGGGATCGGGTACACTAAAAACAATGGCGACCAACGTAAAAGCCCAGGCAGCCGCGCCGCCGTCATCCGGATGGTACGGCACCGTTTTCCTTGCGTGGCTGATTCCAGGCGCCGGCCATTTTCTGCTGAAACGGCCTTGGCGCGGTGCGCTGTTGCTCGCCTCTGTGGTGTTGATGTTTCTGCTGGGGTTGATGATGCGCGGCACCATGTTCCAGCCGCAAACCGGCGACGTGCTCACCACCATCATTTATTGCGGAGGCTTTCTAGGCGATCTGGCATCGGGTTTGTTGTACCTGCTGACCGTTTGGCTGGGCTACGCGCAACCCGACATGGCCGGCCATGTGCATGATTACGGCACGAAGTTCCTGGTGGCAGCAGGACTGTTGAATGTCCTCGCGATGGTGGATGCCTACGAAATCGCCACCAAGAAAAAGGATTAACGCCACATGCCAAAAATGAACTTGTCGCACTTTGAAGCGTCTCTGCTGTTCGCGCTGTTCGCCTCGGTCGTTTTGGGCGTCATCACCAAGCGTACTGACGCGGATCGGCTGCGCTACGGAGTGCGTTGTTTTGCGTATTTCCTGGCGGCGCTGATCGGCTTAGGCTGGCTGATGAAGCTCGGCCACGGCTAGGTTCACGGCCCGGTCTTCGCCGGCTTGCAGTCGCCCTGGCACACGGTCTCGGAAAGCTGGCGTGCGGGACCCAACGATTGCGGATCGGACACCGTGGGTCTTCGTACGCTGAGCGTTTGCACCACCGTGTGGTTGGGACCCGGAGTGGTCTCGATCACCTGCTGTTCCTGAAGTTTCAATCCGGAATCGGACACCGTGCCTGGCACGTTGCGTCCATAGATGTTCACTACGGCATCTTTGGAACCATCCGGGCGCGTCACGGTCTCGGTAACCGTCTGGCTGTGAAGTTGTATCTGGCCGTTTACCGTTGATTCATACTCGGCGCTGCTGTCGGACGACTGGCCATTCTGTTCCTTATGCTCGGTGGTTTGCTTCACTGCAGCATAAAACCCGCCGTTCCCGTCATTGCGATAGGTAGTGGCCTCCGATTGGTAATCTTTGCCCTGCTTTACAACTACCTCCTCGCGTTTCTCCACCGTTTCGAGCCCATTCGCGGTGGGGCGCTGCACGATGGTCTGGGAGCTTTCACCCGAGCCGTTCGGCCGCGAATCTGTGATCGTTCTCTCGATCACCTGCATGTTCCCGTTGATGTCGCCGCGAGAGGTGGTGGATTGGGTTGTGGAACTGCCGTCGGGGTTCTTCTGCTCTTCGATGGTCTCTTTGACTGACGGCATGGGGTTGCCTTGCGGATCGTACCGCCGGATCAGCCGCTCCACGACGCGGCCCGAAGCGTCGTCGCGCAATACGTGCTCCTCCACGCGTTCCACTGGAACCGAACCGCCGTTGATCGACTGCCGGGTTTCCGTGGTGACGGAGCCAGTCGCGGATCTGGTCTGGCTGATTCGTGGGCCGTCGGCCACTTGGTTGCCGTTGATATCCACACTCGTAGTGCTCGTGACGTTGGATTGTTGAGCGGCGAGCGACGCGGCCGCGACCAGGAGAACGAACAGGCAGTACCGCACGATTTTAGCCTAGCCGTTTCAGCCTAACTGGGCAATGCGGTGAACGCCTTAGACTCGCACACCCCTTGGGGCGAGGACCACCGTGACCTTGGTACCAAGTAGAATCTCGCTCGAAGCGCCGATAAAGAGATGGGAACTTGTGTGAACGGCGACCTGACCAAAGATCGTGACTTTATTACTGCGGTTTTAGCAACTTGCGGAGCCGTGGTAGTGGTGTTCGATGTGGAAGGGCGCTTTGTGTACGCCAATCGCGCCCTGGAGCGAGTGCTGGGTTACTCCCTCGACGAACTCAAAGGACAGGTGTTTTTCGATGTCGTGGTTAGTCCCGATAGCCGCGAGCGGAGCCGGCGGCGGCTGGAGAACGGGTTTTGCGCTCGAGCGGCCAGCGCATTTGAAAACGAATGGATCACAAAATCGGGCGAACGGCGGCGCATCTCATTTTCCAATGTCCCCTTGCTCGACGAACAGGGCGAGGTTCTCTATTACATTGCCACCGGGATCGATATCACGGATCGCTATCAGGTGGAACAAGAGCTGCTGAGGTCGGAAACGCGGTTTCGTTCCATTTGGGAAGCGTCCTCTGAGCCGATGTTCCTGGCGGGCACGGGTGGCGCGATCGTGCAGGCGAATGCGGCTTTCGCCAACCTGGCCGGTCTGGACGTCGCGGTACTCGAAGGCATGCAGTTGACCGCCTTGTTAGATCCAGAAGAGCGCGAGACGCTGCGCGAGTACTATCGCGCCCGGTTCGCTTCGCCGGTGAAGGAACATCTCTTCGAACGTGAGTTGCACTTTGTGCAAGGCAGCTCAGGTATTTTCGAAATCTCGGTGACGCGCGTGGAAATCCCCGGCCAGCCGTCCCAAATGCTTTGCATTCTGCGCGACGTGACTGCACAAAAGAGGAGTGCCGAGGAACTGGCGCGCGCCAAGGAAGCAGCCGAAGCCGCGAATCGTGAGCTGATATCGGCCAATCGGAGCCTGGAGGAAACCAGCCGGCTGGCCCGCGAAATGGCGGATCGCGCCGAAGCGCTCAGTGCCGCCAAGAGCGATTTCCTGGCGAACATGACACACGAAGTTCGCACGCCGCTCAACGGCATTCTCGGGATGACCGGCTTGGCGCTCGAAACCGAACTGCAACCGGACCAGCGCGAATATCTCGAGCTGGTGAAATCCTCGGCCGAAGCTCTGCTCAGCCTGGTGAGCGATGTGTTGGACTTCTCCAAATACGAAGCCGGGAAGCTCGGCTTGGACAGCGTGGAATTCTCGGTCCGGACATTGCTACGGGAGGTGCTGCGTCCGCTCGCCCTCCGGGCCTCCGTGAGCGGCCTGGCGTTCGATGCCGAAGTGGACGAAGCGGTGCCTGACCGGTTGCTTGGCGATCCGATGCGGATTGGACAAGTGCTCCGCAACCTGGTGGGCAACGCCATCAAGTTCACCAATGCGGGCAAGGTTGGGGTTTTGGTGCACGCCGAATCCATGGAAGGTTCCCGCGTCACGCTGAGTTTCAGTATTGCCGACACAGGAATCGGCATCCCTCCGGAAATGCATCGGGCCATCTTCGAGCCTTTCACGCAAGCCGATGGTTCCACCACGCGCAAATATGGCGGGACAGGGCTGGGGCTCTCGATCTCGGCTGGAATCGTGGAATTGATGGATGGCAAAATCTGGGTCGAAAGCGATCCCGGCAAGGGCAGCACATTCTATTTCACGGTTACGCTCGAATTGTCCGCCAAAGCTTCGCATGCGCTGCACCCGCCGGCGCACGCGGGCCAGCCGGCACCCAGGCGCAAGATGAAAATCTTGGTGGCCGAGGATAACAGCGTCAATCAAAGGCTGGCGGCCCGGTTGCTTGAGCGCGAGGGGCATTCGGTGACGATCGCCGGTTCGGGCCAGGAAGCGGTGGATCTGTTCGAACAAAAGCCGTTCGATCTGATCCTGATGGATGTTCAGATGCCGGGCTTGGACGGTTTGCAGGCTACCACCCGCATCCGGGAGAAGGAGCGCGCCACCGGCCATCGCGTTCCCATTGTTGCCATGACGGCGCAGGCCGCCGAGTCGGACCGGTTGCGGTGTCTCGACTCTGGCATGGACGCTTATGTCACTAAGCCGGTTCACGTGCCGGCGCTGCTGAAGATGATCGAGTCTGTTGGAGCAGGAGGAAATTCCATGAACACCGATTTGGCAGGGGAAGGCGCCCAAGTGGAGGCGCAACTGCGGCAGTTGGATGAATCCCTCGCGCTCAGTCGCGTGGGCGGCGACGTCGATTTGTTGAAGGAAGTCATCGGGTTGTTTCTCGACGACTATCCGGGCACCTTTGAGAAAATCAAGAGTGCCGTAGCGGCCAGTGATGCTACCGCCCTGGAGCATCATGCCCATAGCCTGAAAGGCTCTGTGTCCACCTTCGGCGCCGGCCGCGCATTCGAAGCCGCTTTTGAACTTGAGAAGCAGGGGCGCAACAAAGACCTTCGGGGGGCTCGCGAAGGAGTGCTGCAGCTTGAGCAGGCCCTGGCAGCGCTACGCCCCGAGCTTCAATCGCTCCAATTGAAATAGCCGCACCAAGCGGCGCGCCGCGACGGTTGGGCCCGGCGCCCACTCACTCCCGCATGAAAGCTAGGCGGTGTTTGCTATAGTGGTGGTCTGCTCTCCTATGGCATCCACCTCCGTAACGGAAATCGTCTGTGCACACAGCCCCGATTCCGACGACGCTTACATGTTCTATGGCCTGGCCACCAAGAAGGTCCGGTCTCGGCTGGTCACCTTCCGGCACGTCCTGGAAGACATTGAAACTCTGAATCGCAAGGCGGTTGAAGGAGCCTACGAGCTCACCGCGATTTCCTATCACGCCTATCCCTATGTCGCTGATAAATACGTGCTTATGGCCAGCGGCTCCAGCATCGGCGACGGCTATGGCCCCATTCTGGCGAGCGTAAAACCGATGGCGCCCGAGGAAATCAAGGGCAAGAAAATCGCAATTCCGGGCCGCATGACCAGTGCGTATCTCACTCTGAAATTGTTCGAGCCCGACTTTGAAGAAGTGGTCATTCCCTTCGACAAGATCCTGGACGCGGTGGCCGAGCACACCGTCGACGCCGGTCTCATCATTCACGAGGGCCAGCTCACCTACGGCAAAAGCGGATTTCACAACGTGATCGACCTGGGACGCTGGTGGAAAAATGAATACGATTTGCCGCTGCCGCTGGGTGGAAACGTGCTTCTGCGGGCGCTGCCGGACGACGTGAAAAGCGAGTGCTGCCGCATGATGCGCGAAAGCATCCAGTATGCGCTCGACCACGGCGAAGAATCGTTGAATTATGCGATGCAGTTCGCGCGCGACCTGGAGCCCAGGCTAGCGGAAAAGTTCGTGGGAATGTACGTGAATCATTTCACCGTGGACTGCGGCGACCTGGTGCCGCTGGCAGCCCAGAAGCTGCTCGACCTGGGCTATGAAGCTGGTCTGATTTCGAAAAAGGTCACCGTGGAGTTTGTGCGCTAAGGATCGGTCTATGTGGAACCGCCGCGCCGCCGGCTTGTGCATTTGCTTGGCCCTGGCGGCCCTGGCCCTAACGGCGCAGGACAACGACGTCAAAGCCCGTGTAAAAGGCGTTCGCGAATACGGAAAGGGCGGCTCGGAAAACATCGCCAAAATCGAGCCGTATCTTTCCGATCCCGAAGTTGACGTACGCCTGGAGGCTGTCAAAGCGATCGTCAATATCGGAACCCAGCGCAGTCTCGATCCGCTGGTGAAAGCCACCGCCGACACCGACCCTGAAATCCAGATTCGCGCCACCGACGGCCTAGTGAATTTCTACGTGCCTGGTTACGTCAAAACCGGCCTCACGGCATCGCTGCAGCGTGTCGGATCGTCGATCAAGAGCAAGTTCACCGACACCAACGATCTGGTGATTGATCCATACATCCAGGTGCGTCCCGAAGTAATTATTGCCCTGGGCCACATCACCAGTGCCGGAGCTAGCATCGACGCAAAGGCCAACGCCGCGCGGGCGGTAGGTATCCTGCGCGGTCGCCAGGCGCTGCCCGATCTGGAACAGGCGTTGCGATCCAAGGACACCGAGCTGATCTATGAGTCGCTCGCGGCCATCGAAAAGATCCGCGATCCCAGCGCCGGCCCCAGCCTGGCATTTCTATTGCGCGATTTGAATGAAAAGGTCCAGATCACCGCCATCGAAGCCACCGGCCTACTGGCCAATCGTGATGCCATCAACCAATTGCGCGACGTTCTCGACCGCTCCCGTAAGATCAAGGTGAAGCGCGCGGCGCTCACCGCCATGGCCCAGATGCCCGATCCTGAGTTGCACGGCCTCTACGCCACTTATCTCGATCACAAAGATGAAGGCCTGCGCGAAGCGGCCGCCGAGGGCCTGGGCCGGCTCAAGAATCCGGCCGACAACGCCACCTTGGAGCGCGCCTTCAACAACGAAAACAAGACCGAGCCCCGGCTTTCGGCAGCGTTCGCGCTAGTGAACCTGGGCAGACTCGGCGCCACCGAATTCGATCCCCTGCAATACCTGGTGAACAATCTCAATTCGAGCGCCTATCGGGGCGTCGCCCGTGCCTATCTCATCGAACTGGCGCGCGATCCCCAAGTCCGCCAGGCGCTTTACCCGGCTTTGACGCAAGCTGGAGCCACGAAAGATGAGAAAACCGGTCTCGCTGAAGTGTTCGCCTTAAGCGGTGCGCCTGACGCTGTCGCGCCCCTCGAAGCGCTATCGCAGGACCCGGATCCCGACGTCTCGCAGGCGGGATTGCGAGCCGTAAAGAACCTTCGGGCTCGGCTTCCGTAAACCAGCTTCCGTAGCCCCCTTCCACATGCGGGAAAATAGGAACGTGAGAAAACTCGCGCTCTCGCTCTCCCTCCTACTCATCGGACTGGCTGCCTTCTCTCCCGCTCAAGACAAGAAGCCGGACACACCAACGGAAGTACCACCGGTCTCGCTCGGCGAACTTAGTGTCTCGCTCGAAGGCTTGGTCAATCGAGTTCGTCCGGCCGTGGTGCAGATCTTTTCCACTGGCTACGTTGCGGCCGAAGAATCCGAATCCAGCGCCACCGCGGCCTTGCTCTCCCGCCAGCGCAGTACCGGCTCCGGCATCCTCGTCTCGGACGACGGCTACATCGTCACCAATTCCCATGTGGTGCAGGGCGCCCGCCGCATCCAGGTACGGCTCTCCATCTCGCGCGTACGAGGCCGCGTCGCGACGTTTGAGCCGGAAGTCAAGCTGCTCGACGCGAAGCTGGTTGGGATGGACCGCGAAATGGACGTCGCCGTCATCAAAATCGAGCGAGCCGGCCTGCCCCATCTGCCCTTCGGAAACTCGGACACCATCCGCCAGGGAGAATTGGTGATGGCGTTTGGAAACCCGCGAGGCCTGGAAGGATCGGTCAGCATGGGCATCGTCAGTTCCACAGCGCGCGAAATTCATCCCGACGATTTCCTGGCTTATATACAGACCGACGCGCCCATCAACCCCGGCAACAGCGGCGGTCCGCTCATCGATGCGCAGGGCCGTGTGATGGGAATCAATACGTTCATCCTTTCCCAATCCGGGGGCAGCGAAGGGCTGGGATTCGCGATTCCCAGCAACATCGTCAGCACCGTTTACACACAGCTTCGAAAAGAAGGCCACGTACATCGGGGCAGAATCGGAATCTCGGTGCAGAGCATTACGCCCGCCATCGCCGAGGGTCTGAGCCTCGCGAGGGATTGGGGAGTCCTGGTGGGCGACGTTACGCCCGAAGGCCCCGCGGACAAAGCCGGCGTCAAGCCGGGTGACGTGGTGGAGACCCTGAACGGCAGGACCATGCGCAATGCGCGCCAGCTTGAGTCCCTCATTTATCGCTCCCCGATGAAGGATAAGTTGACGCTGCAGGTCCTGCGCGGCAAGGATGAGATGACCATCGATGTGCCCGTGATCGATAGCGTGGACGATCCGCAGCGCTTCGCCGACATGGTGAATCCCGAAGACAACCTGATCGCACGACTCGGCATTCTGGGGATTGGCATCGACAGGGATGTGGCCGCCATGCTGCCCGGACTTCGCAACTCCTACGGTGTGGTGGTGGCTGCCGGATCCACCGCCACCGACTTCACAACTGGAACCGGACTCCAGCCCGGCGACGTCATCTATTCGGTGAACGCGGCGCCGGTGTCGAGCGTAGAGTCACTCCGGAAAAAGGTGGATGAGTTCAAACCGGGCGATGAAGTGGTGATGCAGATTGAGCGCTCCGGCCGGCTGATGTTCGTGACTGTCGAAATAGAATGAAGTTGGCCACGATAGCGGTGTCGGTCGGGATTCTCGCACTGAGCGCGAGTTCCAGCAACGCTCAAAGTCACAAGCCGCGCAAGCCCGCGGCCGATCCTGCGCCTGGACCCGCGCCAACTACTTACACGATTGAGGTTCTCACCGTGGAAGGGAATCACGTCTACACCGCCGAGCAGATTTTCGCCGCGTCCGGCCTCGGCGTAGGTAAGAAAGCGGGTCCGGCCGAGTTCGACGCAGCGCGTGACAAGCTGTCGGCAACCGGCGCGTTCGATAACGTCAGCTACCACTACGCGCCGTCGAAAGACGCCGAAGGATACGACGTCGGCTTTGAGGTTTCTGAGATCGGGCAGCTTTATCCGCTGCGATTTGACGAATTGCCCGCGACCGACGCCCAGCTACGAGCGTGGCTCAAACAGAAAGATCCGCTATTCGGGGACAAAGTCCCGGCAACCAAGCCCGTGGTGGATCGATACGTCGGCTGGATCTCCGAGTTCCTGGCCGCGCATGGGAATCACACAGCCGTTGCCGGCAAGCTGACTGCCGAGGGCGGGGAAGAACTTACACTTCTATTCCGGCCTGCCAAGACTCCGGCGTCGGTGGCTCATGTAGTGTTCACCAACACCGGCGACCTTGCGGCGGGAGTCCTGCAAACCGCGATGTACCAGGTTGCGATCGGCGTCCAGTATTCCGAACCGAAATACCGCGAATTATTAGAAAATCAGATCCGGCCGATTTATGAGGCGCACGGATTAGTGCGGGTTTCATTCCCGAAAATAGAGGTCGCTCCTGCCAAGGACGTGGACGGCATTACCGTCACCACCCGCGTTGAGCAAGGCCCGGTCTATAAGCTCGGCGCAGTGCGCTACGTCGGCGGCGACTTCTCGCGCAAAGAGCTGAAGGATCTATCTAAGCTGAAACCGGACGATCCCGTTAATTTCGACGACGTGAAGGCCGCGCAAGGTCGCTTTCGGGAAAGCCTCCGGCGTCAGGGATACCTGGACGCGTCGTCCCAAGTGAAGCGCACCGTCAAGGACGCCGACCACACCGTGGATCTGACGATTCTGATCGATCCAGGGCCGCTTTATACGCTCGGCAAGCTCAACATTTCGGGCCTCGACATCGTCAGCGAGCCCGTGATTCTGAAAATGTGGGGCATGTCGCCCGGCCGGCCATTCAATCCCGACTATCCGGACCACTTCCTGGCCCGCGTGAAAGAAGCCGGCGTGTTCGACAATCTGAAATCCACCCGCGCCGAGACCAACATCAACGCGAGCAAACACACGGTGGACGTAACGCTGTATTTCAACAAGTGATGTGGTCATTGAAGAAGCAGCTCCTCAGCCCACACCAGTTACCGATAGAAGGTCCTTGGTCAGTTTCGGTACGGGAGGATCAAGTCGATGGCAAGGTCATGATTGTCCGCTCGAATACCGGATACCGCGAATTCCGCAGCGTGCCAGGCTACGAGCACCAAGCAGGCATCGCGGTGCCGTTTCGAGATCCAGAGCCGACAGGCCTGCCGTCGCCAGACGAGGACGCGGAACTTGGGGAGCTTGAGGCAACGATCCGCCAATCGTTACAGGAACACGCTGAGTCACTGCTTGTCGCGATCATAACAGCCGATGGCGTGCGGGAGTTCGTTTTCTACACTCGCGCCCCCGAGCAATTGAAGCACCGCTTTGAGCAGCTGCGCAATCGCTTCACGAGTCACGAGATACAATTGATGATTCAATTGGACAAAGATTGGGAAATCTATGCGGAACTCGCGCGTCCGCATTCCAATTGAGCATGGAGCAGCACCGGAAGGGTGACCGTCGTCTCCGCGGAGCGCTCCTGCATCACGCTGTGGCTTCCTAGGCGGCGAACATCGAGGAAGGAACCCACGCGCTATGAGAAGTTCGCGTACCTCGAGACCGGACAGCTTACCCAGCAGGAACCTCGACCTGTGTCACGAATAGTCCCGATCGGCTGCGCCGTTCGATTTCGTCGTCGCCCGCCGTCTCGAAGAACAGCGTCAGAGCCTCGACCAGGTTTGCACGCGCATCTCCGACCGTAGAGCCCTGGCTTGAGATGTCGAATTCCGGGCAGAGGGCCCACGTACACATCATCTTCGCGTTCGATCACTTCAGTGAGGCAAGCGAACTTGGTCCATGGGCTCAGTTGTAGGAGATTCATCGACGGCGCCCCGCGCTTGCTCGGCTGGTATCCTATAGGGAAGTGGCTTCGCCGTTGAATTTTCACCTGGAGCAGTATGAAGGCCCTCTCGACCTCCTGCTCGACCTGATCCGCAAACAGCAGATCAACATCTACGATATCCCCATCGCCTCCATCACGCAGCAGTATCTCGAATACATGCAGCGCGCCCTGGAACTGGACATCGAGCTCAGCTCCGAGTTCGTCTACATGGCCGCCACGCTCATCCACATCAAGTCGCGCATGCTGCTGCCCAAGGACCCCGAGCTCGACAAGATCTCGCCCGAAGACGATCCGCGCCAGGAACTGGTGGACCGGCTCCTAGAGCACGAGCGCTTCAAGAACGCCGCCGAAATGCTGCAGCAGAAGCGCATGGTGGAAGATGCCTCCTGGTCGAATCCGCAAATGGCGCAGTTCCTCGCTGAAAATGGCGAACCCGAGCTCGCGGTTTCGCTCTTCGACCTGGTCAAGACGCTGCAGACCGTCCTTGATCGGGCCAAGAACCGGCCTATCTATGAAGTCGGCAAAGAGGACGTCAGCATCCCGGACATGATCCGCTATCTGGAGCGCGTGTTTGGCGAGCTTCGCACGGGCGAATCCATTCCAGCCACGGAGCTGTTCGAAAGGCAGGGAAGCCGCCGGGCCATGATTTGCCTGTTTCTCGCGATGCTCGAGCTGGTGCGCCGCCATGCGCTCATGTTGACGCAGCAGGACGCCTTCGGCGACATTAGACTGAAGAAAGAGCGCGGTTTCGACCAGGTGCTCGATCAGTCGCTGGTGGCGATTGAAGAGGAATACAACTAGGACGAAGAATGCAGTTAAGCCGAGGAATATAGTTAAGCCGAAATGGAACCCTCCGAAGTCCAAATGGGCGCCGCGACCGAGTTGCTCGCAGGCGACGAAACCGCAGCCGTTGAAATATCGGACGAACAACTCCGCGCCGTCGTCGAAGCGGTCATCTATGTGACCGATGAGCCGCTCTCAGCCGATCAGATCGCCACCGCTCTGCAACAGCCGGCCGCGAAGATCGGGCGAGTGCTCGAAGAGTTGACGGCCGAGTACAACACTTCCGCGCACGGTCTCACGATTCGCGAAGTGGCCGGCGGATACAAGATGTCCACCAAGCCGGAGCACCATGAGGCCATCCGTGCGTTCGTCAAGAATCTGAAGCCGCCGTTAAAGTTGTCGTTGGCGGCGCTCGAAACGCTCGCTCTGATCGCCTATAAGCAGCCCATCACCGCCCCCGAGATCATGGAAGTGCGCGGCGTGCAAGGCGCGGGTGTTTTGAAGACCCTGGTGGATCGGAAGTTGATCGCCACCGCCGGGCGCAAGGCCGTGCTCGGCAAGCCAATGCTGTACCGGACCACCAAAGACTTTTTGGTTCAGTTTGGGTTGAAAGACTTGAGCGAATTACCGACGCTGAAGGAATTTGAAGAGCTTGGCCGTTTGTCCATGGGCGACGACGCCGAGACGCCGGAGCAGCCCGAGACGCCTGAGCCGCATCAGCACGAAAGCGAAGCGGCAGTCGAGCAAGCCGAGCCGTCTGTGACCGAGTAATGGCGGCGAAGTGATGGCAGAGGTTCGGTTGCAGAAACTGCTGGCCCACGCTGGGATCGCAAGCCGCCGGACGTGCGAGCAGCTGATTTTGGAAGGCCGCGTCACGGTAAATGGCGCGGTGATCACTGAGCTTGGGACCAAGGCCGATCCCGAGCGCGACCACATCAAAGTCGATGGCAAGCGAGTGGGCAGCGCGGAACACCTGGTGTATCTGGCCATGAACAAGCCTAAGAACTGCGTAACTACGGTGAACGATCCGGAAGGCCGGCCGACAGTGATGGACCTGCTGCGCGGCGTGAAGGCGCGTGTGTATCCGGTGGGGCGCTTGGACTACGCGAGCGAAGGATTGCTGCTTCTCACGAACGACGGTGAATTCGCCAAGCGCATCACGTCCGCGGCGAACCACGTCACCAAGACTTATCTGGTGAAGACCAACGGCGCGCTCACGTCGGATCAGGAAGAGAAATTCCGTGAAGGCGTGCCGCTGGGCGGGAAGAAAACGGCGCCGGCCGGCCTCAAGCTGATCAAACGAACCGAGAACCCCTGGTACGAAGTACGATTAATTGAGGGGCGGCAGAATCAGATTCGGCTCATGTTCAAGAATTTCGGACGGCTGGTGGAAAAGCTGCGGCGCGTACGGGTCGGCTTTCTCGAATTGGGATCGCTGCCGCCGGGAAAATTCCGGCACCTAACGCCTGCCGAAGTGGCTCGCTTCCGCAAGCTGCTGACCATGGAGGAAGCATAGATGTCGGCTATCCCTGAGCTTCTGCGGAAAAGCCGCGTGATTGCGGTGGTCGGGCTTTCGAGCAAGCGCGCGCGGCCGTCGTACAGCGTCTCCGAGTACATGCAGAAACAGGGATACCGGATCATCCCCGTGAATCCGAATGAATCCGAAGTGTTGGGCGAGAAATGCTACGCGCGCCTGGAAGACATTCCCGAGCATGTCGACATTGTGGATATCTTCCGGCGCTCGGAAATGGTAGCGCCAGTAGTTGCATCGGCCATTCGCATCGGCGCATCCGCGGTTTGGATGCAAGAAGGCGTGGTGGATCAAGCGTCCGCGCGCAAAGCCAAAGCTGCTGGTCTGGATGTCGTGATCGACCGCTGCATTCTGAAAGAACACAGCCGATTTTTCCGCTAACGCACCCGCACCGCTACTTCTTCACGTCCATGTGCGGCACGTCCTGATTGTTTTCGTTGCACTCGTACTCTTCCACCCGCGTGTTTGGCGGACGCCGCAGCAACGCACCGGTCACCCACGGTTTCGTCAGCACCTTCGGATCGGTCACCGTCGCCGTGTAGGTGATGGTGTCGTCGCTGTTGAGCTGGAAGCGTTCCACGACGTGCAGATCTTCGCTATGAAAGCTGCCGGTGCCGCTCAGCCATGTCTTGTCGTTGAACCCGGTGACGTCTACCACCAGCGTGTCGCCATCCCAGCGAGCGACGGAATCGCCCATCCAGGTGGGCACCAGATCGTTGGGATGCTGTAGCTTGTCGTTGATCGGAATGAGCCGGAACGCGTGGTACGACTCGTAGGTGATCACCACTTTCTTGGACGTTTGAATGATCTCAAACGGCATGGGCATCGATGTGATGCGCGGGATTCCGGCCAGCAGGCAGCGTAGATCCGGATCATCGGAGGCCGTTAATGCTTTGCTCTTGGTTTCCGCCCACGGCTGATAAGGCAACGGCTCCCGCTTGGGCGGCGGATTCACCGGAGGCGGCGCAGCCGGTGCCTTCGACAAGCCAGGTTCTCCGTAAAGGCTTACTCCGCCGCTTTGCCAGACGCCGGAAAGATCGGGCTTGCCGTCAGCGGTCCGAGGGATCGTTGCGGCGCATGCGAGAGACGCCGAAAGGACTGCGATTGCGAGATAGCGCGCTGAACCGATCATGATAGGCTCCTATTACGCGCCAGCGGGTCCGGCAAACTTCTTGCTTCCGTCCGGGAACGTCACTTCGCGGCCTGCCAGGCGTGTGGTACTGTCTTTCGCCCGGTAGGCGGTGACGGTCACTTTGTCGCCAATCTTCAAATCGTCGCGCGTGAAACCGGTCCGTTTTAGCGTATTCGGCGGATAACCTTCCACGGCCCAATTGACGACGTTGCCGCTCGCGTCCTTCACGTCGATATAGAAATAAATGTGTGGATTGGTCCACTCTACCTTGGTGATCACGCCGGTCAGAGTGACCAGGTCTTTGCTTTCGTACTCGGCGGCAAAGGAGTGATGCGCGAGCGCAGGCACAGCGCTCAACACCAGTCCCACGCAGGCTACCAGCAGCTTGTTCCGGCTAGGAATCTTCATGGAAACCTCCACTACACGGATTTCCGTACCAGTATTACAAAGTCGGCGCGCTACTGCCAGTATTCCCAATGCCGCGTCGCTACCACGTACCCGCACAAGCACGCGTTGGTCACCGCATGCGCGAGAATGCAGTCGCCCAGGCTGCGTGTCCGCACCATCCACCAGTTGTACGCCACTCCGGCGATCAACCCGACATCCCAATACGGGCCGTGCTCGGATGCAAACAGAACAGCGGTGATCCAAAATGCCCCGGCTTGGTACGCGCCCAGCGAGACCTTCTCAAATTGCGGGGAGATCAGCCAGCGCATCAGCCACCCGCGCCAGAAGAGCTCTTCCAGGACCGGCACGATCAGTACGGCCTGGATAATCCGCGGCCAAAGCACCCAAGGAGCTCGGATCACGCTCTCGGGAATCGAGTTGGTAATCTGCCCGAAGACCGCGTTTTGAAACAGCCAGTGTTGGCGGTACGTTGGGAACAGCAGATCGGGCGCCACCCACACAAGAAACACCGCGACGCCCAGGATGACGGTCTCCAACCGATGAAAGCTGTGGAGCGCGATCACGTCGCGTGAGAACGCAAGAAGCACCACCGCTAGCAATAAGTCGCGGACCGCGTATTCAAAGGTAGCGGGGATTGGAAGGTATTTCTGAATTGCCAGGAAGGCAAGAAATACTGCAAACGGCAGCACATAGGGCAGCGCCGCCCAACTTGTTTTCCGGTCTGCCGTCAAGGCGGGTCCTGGATCATCCTAGCCAATCTTCGCGAGCAACTCTTTTATCTTATCCTGCTGCTTGGCGTCCGGGTTGTTGCGCGCGGCGGCCTGCAATTCGCGCTTGGCCCAGGGCCGGTCGCCTTTCTGATACAAGGCGAAAGCCAGATGCAGATGAAACGCCGGGTTAGCGGGATTATGGCTTACCAGATCGCGCAGCATGCGGACGCCATCGTTGGTCAGGTTCTTCCGGATATACACTAGCGCGAGGGTGTCCTGAACATTGGGATCATTTGGCAACCGTTGCTGCGCGCGTTGCGCATGCGCCAAAGCCTGATCCAAATCCACACCTTCCTCGGCGTCGAGGTAGGCCAGATTGTTGAGGGCCGCGGTGTTGTCGGGCTGTAACTGGACCACGGTTTGATACTCGCTGCGGGCTTCTTGCGTACGTCCGGCCCGATCATACAGGAGAGCCAGATCAAACGCGGGCGCGGCATCGATGGGGGCGAGCTGCCGTGCAGTTTGAAATGCGGCTAGTGCCCCTGCGACGTCCCCGCCACGGGCTTTCGCTTCGCCCAATTGCAGATACAGACGGGCGGATTTCGGATCCTTCGCGATTAACACTTGGAATTGCTCCGCAGCCGCGCTGAAGTTTCCCGACGTGACGTAGACCTGCGCCAGGGCCATCTGATACTCCTGACGGTCTGGCGCGCGCTGCAATTGCCGGCTCGCGAGTTGGACAGCTTGATCCCACCGCCGTTGTGCGATTTCGCACTGGATCAGTCCAGGCGTACCCCGGTTGTCGCCGGCTTGGATCAGCCACCGGTAGCCCTCCTCGGCTTGCTTGTAGCGGCCCTCGCTCATATCCAATTCGGCAAGTTGATTACGGGCGTCGCTTGAACCGGGGTACATCGCGAGCAATGTCGCTAGCTCTGCCCGAGCCTTCTCGGGCTCTGCCATTTTGAAGAGGCTGCTGGCGCGAATGAGCCGCGCTCCAGGATTGGCAGGATCTTCGCGCAACACCTCGTCCGCTGCCTGGCCTGCCCGGGATGCCTCGCCACGCGATAATGCCAGCTCCGCCCAAGCCAGTTTGGCGGGCACGTGATGGGGATCGACTCGGAGTGCGATTTCCAATTGCACCCGTGCCGTTTCCAGATTCTGCTGACCCGTAGGCGCCATGTACGCGCGTCCTAAGTTGAAATGCAGAGTCGCATTCGACGGCATCGCCTTCGTCAACTCATTAAGTTCCGCGATCGCTGTTTTCACCTCACGCGTCTCGCCGGACCCCAAACCAAGTGTCGCGTGCAACGCCCGCGCTTCCGGATCTTTCGAATCCTCCTTGAGGAGATCCGCGACGATGCTCTGCGCCTGGTCGCGCGCACCTTGTGTCGCCAGCACCTCCGCGACCTTCTTGCGATAGACGCGCGCTGATTTCGGATCTTGCCGGGCATACTGATCGAGACCCGCTCTGAACTCGCGCAAAGCGGCCGGATAATCGCGAAGGCGAACAAAGAAATCCCCCGCTTCCCGATGCCCGTCGCGGAATCGCGTGGTGTCAGAAGTCAGGCGAGCGATTGTGGCCAGAACATCCGCTGGTCTATGAACGAGGGCATAGTGCGACGCAAGCTGAATCAAATATTCCCCGCGTCCAGGATTGTTCGTAATCTTCTTCTCCAGTACCTGTTCGGCAAGTTCGCCCCTGTTGCTCCGCAAATAATGAATGTACAGCGCGTCGTACATTGGCGCGAAAGCCTTCCGCCGCTCCATCAGTTGGTTTGCCAGTTTCTCACCCGCTTCGTTCCTGCCCGCGACGAACATGGTCTGCACCAGAGTGAGTACCAGATCCGGCCTGTCGGGGGTGACTTGATTCGCCGCCTCGAACGCTTGGATGGCGGATGCCGTATCGTTTTTCGCCAGGGCGATATTGCCGGCAAACCGCAGCCCGTCGAAGGAGCGCGGGTCCTGTTTCAACAGTCGTCCAGCGATCTCCTCAAGATCCGCCAGAAACGTCCGCCCGCCGGTTGGGTCGAGAAGATAGAATGCAAGATCAAGATCGCCGACTTGGACCGCCGCGTCCTGGCTCTCAGGACTCAACCCCATCGCGCGGCTAAAATCCTTGCGTGCTTCAGGCAGCGCACCCAACTCAGAATTGACGAGGCCCAGGCGATACCACGCGTCGCCGGAGCGCAGGTCTTTGTTCAGTGCACGCCGGTAGAGGATGGACGCTTCTTTGTACTTGCTCTGCGTAAAATACTTGTTGCCTCGCTCCACGTATTTTCGGGCAACCGCGCGAGGATCGGTGCTACAACCGGCTAGCACCACGAGCGCTAGGAATAGCAATGCACCTGTTGTCTTCAAACAGGCAAGTGGTGCTGAACAACAAAAACTCTCAGCGGTGGCCTATCGCAGCGCCGCCTGCAATGTTCCCGTTTGACGCAGTAAATCCAGGCGTGCGCTCTCAACCAGATGCTGCGCATCGTAGAAGGCGATCCACTTTTCCTGCTCAGTGAGCCGCGCATCGTCCACCTGTTGCTGTGTCGCGCGGCCTTCGCCAGATTGCGCCAGCAACAGCGATACCTGATCGCGCGCGTAATCCAGATCCAGGCGCGCCACCTCCTGCGCAGACGTGGCCTTCTGCAAATCCTGATAACTTTTCTGCGTATCCAGCTGGATGCGGTTTCGGACCTGGCCCAGCTGCGTTCTCAGCTCCAGGGCGTCAATTTGCGCTTGAGCCGCCAACCCCTTGCTCGCCGAGCCTGTCAGAAGCGGGACCTGGATGGATACGCCCAATTCGCCATTGTTGCGTTGAAAGCGGGTGAAGTAGCCCTGATAGCTGCCTTTGTCGAACAGCGCGTATTGGGCCACCAGGCCGATCACCGGCAACCGCGCGGCTTGGTCCTCTTTCACTTCGAAGCCTTTGGCTTGGAGCTGCGATTCTAGTTTGCGAATATCCCGACTGTTTTGTAATGCGAGTTCGGCCGCAGCCTGCTCAGACGACGGGACTTCGAGTACCGCGCGCTCCTCCTGCCGCGGCTGAACGCGATCTGCGGCCGGATAGCCGAGGACAACCGCGAGCGAGGCTTCCGCGTAGTCCAAATCGCCGCTCAAAGCCTCGAAGCGTTGGCTGGCGCGCGCCATATCCACGGCGACACGTTTGTTCTCGATGGGAAGCCGGCGGCCCTCTTCCACTTGAAGCCCGACCGCTTCGCCTACGCGTTTCAGGCTCTCCACCTCGAGCTGGAGAGATTGCGTGCTGCGCGCCATTTGCTCGGCCTGAAGAAAGAGAGTCGCGGTCTGATAGGCGATTTGATCGCTCTTTGATTGCGTGTCCAACTCCGCGCCACGCGCCGTCTCACGCACCCGTGCCAATTCGTAAGTCTTGGGCCGGTTGAACAGCGACATGTCGGTACGGGTTTGGAAAATTGAGGGTGCAGCACCGTCGATGCTGATGGGGTATCCCCAGGGTTTCGCCAGCCCGCTGCCCGCAAAGACCTTCGGGATGAAGGGATCTTTGGCGACGCGAACCGCGGCCTGCGCCTTCTGTTCGTCTAGCCGCGCGAGCATCAGGTCGGGATTCTCTTTCAGGGCGATTTCCACGGCTTGCCGGAGAGTGAGCGGATGCACCTCGGCAAATGCCGCTGCTGTCGTAAGACAAAGCAGGACAGTATGTTTCAGCATTCTCCTAGGGTAACGAACGCGAAACGTTGGTGCGCCTCCGGGAGTCTGACAAGCGGAGGGTATGAGGATGCTCGCGATCTTTGCAAGAAAAATGCCGGTGTTCGGCGCGGCGCTGTTGTGCGCACTTGCCGGGGGAGGCTGGCTGCTGCAGGCCCAGAATTTCGATCGCGCCCGGGACTTGGTATCGCGCGTTCAAGACGATCTCCAGCGAGCCGAGGATTTCACTCGCAACAACGAGAAAGAACGTGTGCGCTACGAAAACGTGCAGCACCATCTTTCCGAGTTCGATCGCGATCTGCGTCGCGACCATTTCGATAAAGGTAAGCTGGATGCGGCTATCGACAACCTGAAAGACGTGGTGAAGAACAACACGCTCGAAGGTCACGACCGCGACGCGCTGGCTTCCGATCTGAGCGATCTACGGACCCTGCGCGACATTCGCTAGCATCCCTTCGCTTTTCGCGTGTATACTCCGAAGAATGCAAATCGATCATTCGAAACTAGAACAGTTCTTAGGACAGGTTGTCGGTGAGTTGGGAGCGGCGATGAATGCCGCTTTGGTGCTCATTGGCGAGAAGCTCGGGCTGTATAAGGCCATGGCCGGCGCGGGGCCGATGTCAGCGGGCGATCTCGCGAAGAAGACCAAAACAGACGAGCGGTACGTGCGCGAGTGGTTGTCGGCGCAAGCCGCCGGCGGCTATGTAACGTACGATCCCACCACCCAAACATTCGAGCTTCCCAACGAGCAGGCCTTCGCGCTGGCGATGGAAGACAGCCCGGCATATTTGCCCGGCGCGTTCCATATCGTGAGTGCCATCATCAAGGACGAACCGAAGCTGGTGGAAGCGTTTCGTACGGGAGACGGAGTCGGCTGGGACGAGCACGATGTCTCGTTATTTGAAGGTACCGAGAAATTCTTTCGGCCGAATTACGCCTCCAACCTCGTCAGTTCCTGGATTCCATCGCTCGCGGGCGTCGAAGAAAAGCTGAAGCGCGGGGCGAGAGTGGCCGATGTGGGCTGCGGCCACGGCGCTTCGACAATCCTGATGGCGCAAGCTTATCCGAACTCCCAGTTCGTCGGATTCGATTATCACGGCCCCTCGGTCGGTTTGGCCCGGCGCGCCGCCGCTAACGCTGGCGTAAAGAACGCGACATTCGAAGTGGCCAGGGCCAAGGATTTCCACGGAGCCAAGTACGATTTGGTGGCATTCTTCGATTGTCTGCACGATATGGGCGATCCGGTGGGCGCGGCAAGCCACGTCCGCGAGATGTTGAACGCGGATGGTGCCTGGATGATCGTGGAGCCATTTGCCAACGACAAGCTGGAAGACAATCTCAATCCTGCCGGACGATTGTTCTACTCTGCGTCCACCATGATCTGCACTCCGGCGTCGCGCGCGCAGGAAGTCGGGTTGTGCTTGGGCGCGCAGGCCGGTGAGGCGCGGATGCGCAAGGTGGTCACCGAAGGGGGTTTCACCAAGTTTCGGCGCGCATCGGAAACACCGTTCAATCTGGTGTACGAAGCAAAGCCGTAAGGCGGATCGAACCTCCTGCTCGCCCCGCGCGTATGCTGAAGTGATGGCGAGACGCTGGGTCTGGAGCATCGGCGCGATCGTGGCTGTCGCCATCGTCGTATGCGGGCTCGGCGGTATTATCTTATGCGAGGCCGCCCTGCATCCCGCGCGCCGGCCAGTCCCTCCGAATCCGTTGGCGCGAACCGTTCAGGTTACTGCGAGCGATGGGGCCATTTTGCGTGGATGGATGTTCACGCCTGATAAACCGAACGGCAGCGCCGTCCTGGTTCTGCACGGAATCGCCGACTCGCGCGCCAGCCAATCGGGATTGGCCGGCATGTTCCTGGAGCATGGCTACACCGTGCTTACGCCGGATAGCCGCGCGCATGGCGAAAGCGGCGGTGATATCGCGACCTACGGATTGCTCGAAGCCGGCGACGTACATCGCTGGGTTTCCTGGTTGATCGACGATCAGAATCCCGGGCATGTTTTCGGGATAGGCGAATCGCTCGGCGGCGCCGTGCTGATCGAGTCGCTCCCGATCGAGCCCCGGTTCAGCGCGATTGTCGCCGACTCCTCGTTCGCGAGCTTCAAACGAATCGCACTGGACCGAGTTGCGGAGAGGCTTCCGGTTCCTCTGGATGTTGGTAGAATACTGGCCGAGCCACCGGTTTGGGCCGGGTTCCTTTATGCTCGTCTGCGGTACGGATTGGACTTTCGAGCTGCCTCGCCCGAGGCGGCGCTGGCGCGATCCACGACCCCCGTGCTGCTAATCCACGGCCTCAACGACAGGTTGACTCTGCCCGAGCATTCCAAGAGCTTGGCGGCCAGCAATCGCCAGTGGACCGAGCTGTGGCTGGTGCCAGGAGCAACCCACACGGGCGCGTTCGGCGCCGCGCGGCCGGAGTTTGAAGATCGCGTGTTAGGATTCTTCGCGGCCTACCAGAACTTGCCGAGCGCTCGTTGATTCCTCGCAGCCGAACCCATCACGATTCCGAGCCGCGTGCGTTAGCAAGCGGATTTAGCTTCTTTCGGTGCCAGGCCGGTTGAGGCTAGATATCCAGTGGAGAACCAACTTGCGAACTTCTTCGCTTGATACGACCCGGCCCTGATCAGCCGCCGGTGATACCGTACTCAATGGCGGCCGCCGTCGCTCCATCTACATCGACTGCTTCACGCTCAAGCATGTGCGGCCTACCAGAACTTGCCGAGCGGCATCCAGGCGCGCGAGAAGTAGTCACCCAACGTCAGCGCGAGCAAAATCGCCATCCAGAAAAATCCGGCGAAAACGAACAGCTTGGTCAGCGGATTGTCGGTCCTCACGTGCATGAAGAACCAGATCACGAGCGACATCTTGAACGCAGCGATGCCAAGCGCAACCACGACGTTGAAGGCTCCGAGATTGATCGTCGACACGTAGAAGGTGACGAAGGTCAGGATCGTGAGCACTGCCCAGATCAGAACGTAGGTGCGAACAGGAGTGACTGGATGCATATCAGATAAGGTTCTTAGTGTGTCCGATCAGGTACAGCAACGGGAACAGGAAAATCCACACGATGTCGACGAAGTGCCAATAGAGCCCCGACACTTCGACCGGCGTGTAATAGGTTGGCCCGAAACTTCCTTTCCGCGCCATCAGGAGAATCGTCGTCATGATTCCAAGACCCACCACCATGTGGATGGCGTGGAATCCGGTCATAAAGAAATAGAAACAGAACAGGATTTGGGCTTGATGCGCGTATTGCGGCGGAGCCAGCGGACCGTCCCAACTCCAGTGGCCGGCGATCAACGGCACTTTCATTTGCTCCCAATGCTCGTGATATTCGAATCCCTTGATCACCAGGAACGCGGTCCCGAAAATCATCGTCAACACCAGCATTATTTGCAGGACTTTTTGCTGCCCCAGATGCGCCGCGCGAACCGCCAGAGCCATGGTCAAACTGCTCACGATGAGAACCGCCGTATTGGCCGCGCCGAACGCCGGGTTCATGAAATTGCTGGTCGCCGCGAAGGCGTCCGGGTACATGCTGCGGTACACCGTATAGGCGCCAAACATTCCGCCGAAGAACATGATTTCGGTCAGCAGGAACACCCACATCCCGAAGGTGGCCGAATCGAACTGCTGGTGCATGTCATCGAAGTGATGACGTAATTGCGGCGGGTGGTCGGTCGTTACTGCGTGATCAGCCAACGTGAGTCTCCTCGTGTTTTGCGTATGCGTAGGCTTCTTCGGTTACGATCGGGGTCTCGTCGAAGTTGAATGTCGTCGGTGGCGACTGCGTGGTCCATTCCAGCCCCTTCGCGCCCCAGGGATTGTTGCCCGCCGGTTTGCCGTAGCGCAGCGACCATAGCAAATAGATCAGCGGAATTAGGAACCCGACACCCAGTACAGACGCGCCCGCTGTTGACATTACGTTGAGCACCTGGAACTCCGGTGCATACGCGTGATAGCGCCGCGGCTGGCCCATGTAGCCCAGAATGAATTGCGGGAAAAACGTCAGATTGAATCCGACGAATACCAGCAGGGCAGAGAACTTGCCCCAGCCATCCGGGTACAGTCTGCCGGTAATCTTCGGCCACCAAAAATGCAGTGCGCCCATATACGCCAACACCATACCGCCCACCATCACATAGTGGAAGTGAGCCACCACGAAGTAAGTATCGGTGAGATGAACGTCCATTCCCAGCGTACCGAGAAACAGGCCCGTCAGCCCGCCGATGGTGAACAGCCCGATGAAGCCGAAGGCATACAGCATCGGAGTTTCGTAGCTAATGGAGCCTCGGAACATGGTCGCCGTCCAGTTGAAAACCTTAATGGCCGAGGGAACCGCGACGAACATCGTCAACAGCGAAAAATACAGGCCGGCGTACATCGACATGCCGGTGACGAACATATGATGGCCCCACACCAGGAATCCGATGATCGCGATGCCGAGGCTCGAGCCGGCAATGAACGAATATCCGAAGACGCCTTTACGCGAGAAGCAGGTCACCAGCTCACTGATCACGCCCATGCCCGGCAGAATCATGATGTACACGGCCGGATGGGAGTAAAACCAGAACATGTGCTGGAACAGAATGGGATCGCCGCCAATCGCCGGATCGAAAATGCCGATGTGGAAAGCCCGCTCCAGGCCGACCAGCGCGAGTGTGATCGCCACCACTGGAGTGCCGAGCACCTGAATCAACGCCGTAGCGTAGTTGGCCCAAACGAACAGCGGCAGGCGGCCCCAGGTCATCCCCGGCGCGCGCATCTTGTGAACGGTGACGATGAAGTTGAGACCCGTTAGAATCGACGAGAAACCAGCGATGAATACGCCGACCGCGGCTGTAATCACAAACGTGTTCGAATACGTCGTGCTGAACGGAGTGTAAAACGTCCAGCCAGTGTCCACGCCGCCCATCACGATGGCCGCAAGCGCGAAGAGCGCACCGGCGATGTAGATGTACCAGCTCAGCAGATTGATGCGGGGGAAGGCCAGATCCTTGGCGCCGATCATCATCGGCACTAGAAAATTACCGAACGTTGCGGGAATCGACGGGATCAGGAAGAAGAAGATCATCACCACGCCGTGCATGGTGAACACCTTGTTGTAGGTGTCGGAATTGAACAGGTCGCCCTCGGGTGTCAACAGTTCCGTTCGGATCAATCCCGCGAAGACGCCGCCCAGCGCGAACATGACGCTGATCGAGATCAGATAGAGCACCGCGATGCGCTTATGGTCGGTGGTGAACAGCCACGACTTCCAGCCGTACTCGGCGTTCAAGTAATTTACGGTTTCGGTTTGAGGTTCTTGTAAAGCTGTACTCATTGTTTACCGCCATCTGGATGGGCCAGCAGCGCCGCCGTCGTTCGCCCCGTGGCTCCTGGAAGCTGCAAAGCCGCGGTGGGTGCGCCCGGCGCATTGGTGGTCCCAAGCGATTTGATGTACACCACTAACTGCAGAATGCCTTCTTCGCTGATCTGGCCCTGGAAGCTCGGCATCACGTTCGGTTTATACCCAGTCACGACTTTCGCATTCGGATTCAGGATTGACTCGCGGATGAAAGCGTCGTCAGCCACCACCGTTTGTCCGCTGGACAACTGCATGCGCGATCCGTAGACGCCGCGCAGGCTGGGACCGCGTCCCTGGCGATCTTGCGTGTGGCACGACGAGCAACCCAACTGCTCGAACAAGCGCTCGCCCTGCTGCGCCATGGTTCCGCTCGACCCATTGCCCGCCAGCCAATTCTCGTAATCCGCGGGCTCCATAATGGTCACCCAGCCGACCATGCCGGAGTGCTCGGTACCGCAGTATTCGGCGCAGAACAAATGATAGCGGCCGGGCTTAGTGGCGTTGAACCACATAATGTCATAGTGGCCGGGCACCACATCGTGCTTGATGCGCAGCGCCGGGATAAAGAAGCTGTGGATCACGTCTTCCGATGCCAGTGTGATTTTCACCGGCCTGCCGATCGGAACGTGCAGTTCGTTGATCTCGCGCTGGCCGCCTGGGTATTGCACCTTCCACATCCATTGCTTGCCAACCGAGTAGACATCCATCGAGTTGGGCGGGGGAACGGCGTTCTGGAAATAGATCTTGGCGCCCCACCAGAAGAACGTGAGCATAACGAGAAACGGAATGATGGACCACGTGATTTCCAGCCGTAATGATCCGTGAATCGGTTCCGGAACTTCGTCGCCGCGGCGCCGGTACTTGATGGCGAAGATGAAGATCACGCCGAAGATCAGAATCGACATCACCACGCTCACCAGGCTCAGATAGATGTACAGGTGATCGATGTCGACAGCGATATCGGAAGCGGCTTCAGGCCAAAGTGGAAGCTGCATAGACATAGACTAGGCTACCCTCCTACTGGCGGGATGCCCGTGCCGTTCGCGGCGGATCATGATGAAGATGAAGCCTCCAAGGAGAAGGACCGTGCCGGTGCCCAGTACGCGCGTCACCTGCGTGATGGCCATTCCATATTTTCCTGTCGTGGGATCGTAGTGGTAACACATCAGCAGCACCTGGTCGGCCGGCGTGCCGATCTTGTTGGCCGAAGCCTCTACCAGGCCGAGACGAAAATCGCGCGGCTTGTACTGGATGCCATAGAAGTAGCGCGCGATCTTTCCTTCCGGCGTCAGAACCATGATCGCGCTGGCATGCGCGAATTGTTGGCTCACCGGGTCCCAGTTGTAATGGAATCCCACGGTGTTGGCCAGCTGTTTGATCGCGTCTTGCTGGCCGGTCAGAAAATGCCAGCCTTCCTTCGCCCCAGTGCGCTGATATTTTTCGATGTAGTTAGCCTTCTTCGCGCCCGCGAGCTGCCAGCTTTCCTTCGGATTGAAGCTCACCGTCACAACTTGATAGTCGGTGCCCACATTCAGGGAGATTTGCTCCATGGCGTGCGACAGGCCGTTGAGCACCAGGTCGCACAGGCCAGGGCATTCGTAATACACCAGCGCCAGCACCACCGGTTTGTCACGGAAATACTGGCCCAGGCGCACCGCTTGCCCGGTTTCGTCCTTGAAGGTGAGCTCGAGGGGAATCTGCGCGTTCAGGTTTTGATCGATGCCCACGCCTTGCATGATTAACGGCACGCTGGCGGCCGGCACGCCCATCTGTTGCGCCCCGGCGATGCCCGAAAGCGCCGCTGCCATCACTCCCGCCATCAAGAATTTGTTACTTCGCATTACTTATTCCCTTGCTGCGCGTCGGGATCGGGCTTCGGTGTCGGGGGCTTCCTTCCAGCCTCGATGTCGTCCAAATAATTGTGTGACGGCAGGCCTTTCGCGGCCAACATATCGATGGCCTGACTAATCGGCACGCGCACCGTTCCGCCGTCCTTATCCACCCATGCGTAGCTGCTCAGGATGTGATCTTCCTTGGCCTTCAGCTGCTGGTATTCCTCAAAAGGCGCCACTTCGATTCTTGGCGCCGGCGGAATCACCGGCTGCGAGAGCCGCACCGCCTCGTCAGTCGAATAGTAGGAGTGAAAATAGCGGAAGATTCCGACCACCAGCAAGCAAATGATGAACGTAAAAATCGCGAGGAAGCCCAACGACACCACGATGAGCCGTACGCTGACCTCGCTTTCCTCGTGGCCGGCTCCGTTCGGGCTGTGATGTATGGTGTGTTCCATTTTAGTGTCCGTGCCCGTGCGCTTTGGCAAGCAGCGAATAAGTGTCGCGCGGATCGCGGGATGCCAACAGCGGCCGCGACTTCAAATTCCAGATGAAGTACGCCAGCCAGATGCCGCCCAACCCGATTAGCGCGAACAGATCGGTCGCGTAGACTTCCAGCCCGCGTTGCCGAAACGCCGGTTCCACAATCCAGAATACATCCAGGACGCGCATAAGGATGATCCAAAGGGCCAAGGTCCGCAGCCGGCTTGGATTCTTCTTAACGAATCGCAACAACAGCAGGAAGAAGGGAACGAAGAAGTGGAAAATCGCGATCGTCCACGCGATGTAGCCCCATCCCCCGCTGAAGCGCCGCACATACCACGGGATTTCGTCAGGCAGATTCTCGGCCCAAATGATCAGGAATTGCGCGAACGACATGTACGCCCACAGCATCGTGAAGGCGAGCATCAGATTGCCCAGGTCGTGATAATGCTGCTTGGTCAAGAAGCTCACGAACGGCTCGCGTTTCGAAAGCAACACCAGCACCGCCACCAGGAACGAAAACGTGAGCAGCACTTGGCCGACGGTGAACATCCAGCCGTA
>DATHMO010000216.1:0-3353 GCA_035486995.1 Bryobacteraceae bacterium | reverse complement strand
CGCGCAGGCCATCGCGTTCGCGGTCCCTCATGCGGCGTTGGGTGAAGCCGTCGCTGCTGCTGTCGTCCTCAGACCAGGTTTGAACACCACCGAGCGCAGTCTGCGCGAGTTCGCGGCCCGGCATTTCGCGGACTTTAAGGTACCCGAAAAGATTTTGTTTCTCGACGAGATTCCCAAAGGCCCGACGGGAAAGATCCAGCGCATCGGGCTCGCCGCCAAACTCGGGATCAGTGAAATTCGGGAATCTCGCGCCGCTCGTGCACCTTTCCTTGAGCCGCGAACAAAGACGGAAATTGAAATTGCAGCGATCTTCGCCGCCACGCTGGGAGTCGAACGCGTCGGACTGCGCGATAACTTCTTCGAGCTGGGTGGCGACTCGCTACTCGCAACCGCCGCGCTCGCGCGGATTCGCGAAACGACGGGCGCGGAACTCCCTCTGATCGCGTTCCTCGAAAACCCGACCGTCAGCGGCATCTGCGATCGGCTGGAGCGAACGTCTGAGTCAAACCATTTACATCTGATCATTCGCTCCGGCGAATCGCCCGCGCTGTTTTGTATTCCCGGCTCGCACGGGAATCTGGTTGGCTTCTTCCGCCTGGCACAACATCTCGGCGAACACCAGCCAGTGACGGCGTTTCGATTACCGAAAGTGACAGCGGACCGAGTCAGTTATTCCATCGAAGAGCTCGCCGCGCGTTACGTCGATGAGATGCTGGCACTGCAACCCGAAGGCCCCTATCATTTGGCGGGGGCCTGCACCGGTGGATTGGCGGCTTACGAAATGGCCGCTCAGCTTCGCGCCAAGAACAAAACAGTTGGAGTGCTTGCGCTGATGGATTGCTATCATCACGGCTCGCGCGGCGCTCGCGAAAAGTTTAGCTACCGGACCGCGCTTCTCGCCAAACGGGCTTCTTACCATCGCGACCGGTTGCGCGAATGCGGTGTCGCCGGTGCGGCCGCGTACTTGCGTCCCCGCGTGGCCGCGTTTGGAGCAGGCGTCCGTGAACGAGCGGAAGAATGGACGTACGATGGTTTCCTTCGAATGAAATTGCCGTTGCCGCCCCGCTTGTTCGATCCGCGGCTGGCCATTCGCCGTGCAGCGGCCGAGTACGATCCTCCCGATTGGCCGGGCCGCTTGGATTTGTTTTGCGTGGAAGAACCGCGGGCGGAAGCGTACGATTATCCGGAAATGGGCTGGCAAGGAAAAGCCCACGGCGGCATTCGCATGCATCAGTTGCCGGGCAGTCACCAAGCCATGCTTTCCGATCCGTGTGTTCAGGTGCTGGCGAATCAATTGCGCGATTGCTTAGCTGCACCCACCGGTTGCGGCGAACCATTCGCAGTGGGCGCGGCTGCGGGCCCGGTTATGGCCCCATAATCAACACTCGCCTGCGTGGGCAGCGCGAGTCCAGTTCCAGCGGCCTCGACGGCATCCATGATCGCAAGAAGCAGATCCTGCTGAGTCTTCATGAACTCATCGCCATCGATTGTAGAGACATAAACGAAGATTTCCACGTCCAGCGAATAGCTTCCGATTCCAATGAAGCGAACCGGCAAACCTCCGGTTTCAACCTTCGGTTGGCCCTTCAGAAGCTTTGCGATCGATTGAAGCAGCGTCCGCATCTGGTCGGGCGTGGTATCACGCCGGAGATTTAACGTGAAATGGAAAAGCATCTTATCGCGCCGGTCAAAATTCTCGAGCGTCATCCCGGAGAACGCTCCGTTGGGAACAGTGACCAGCGTGCGGTCGAGTGTCCGAATGCGAGTGGAGCGCAGGCCGATGTCTTCCACCGTGCCCATGCTAGTGCCGAACTTGCAGAACTCGCCCACCGACACCGGACGATCGCTGATCACGGAGACGCTGCCGAAAAGATTCTCGATAGTTTTTTGAGACGCAAGCGCGATCGCGACGCCGCCGATTCCGAGCCCCGCGAGCAGCGTCGTGGTGTTGTACCCCCATGCGCCGAGGACTGCGGCGATCGTCAACAGCAGAATCACGACTTTGGTAACGCGCCCGCTCAGAGGCAATACTGAGTAGGAAAACGCGCGGTGTTTGGCTTCCAAGCTGGCGCGAAGCCGCACCACAATCACGTCGATGATTACGGCGCACAGCCAGAAGATCCCGACGAAAAAGAGCAGCGCCAGAAGGCGCGCCAAATAGAGACGCAAGAGCGCCGAGGGAGCGAGCCATTCCATGCCTGCGCGAAATAACGAGACTGAAAGCAACAGGCGCAAGGGACCGACGAAGGTTTGAAGGGCGCTGAGATTCCATCGCGGGGCGATTCGGCTGACCAATTCTCGCGTTAACCAGAGTGCGGCTCGGGAAAGTATTCTCGAAATTGCAGCTAGCGCGAACGCCAATAGAAGCAGGCCAATCCAACGCCACAGCGGCGTGTCGATCAATTGCCAATTCACCAACGGAAGCGGCAGATGACGCTCGATCATGGAGTTGTTGGTGGTCTGGGCAATGATCGGTATGCGCGCGACGCTATCGGAAGAGAACACCCAAACCGGCACTCCCGAATGCAGTGTGACTCGTTCGAGATCCAGTTCCAGTGTTTTGCCATTGACCTGGAACGTATCCACGCGTTCGCGATTTTCGGGAAGATTATCGGAGCGATCGCCCCCCGGATCGTGGCTGAGGTTCGCAACGTCAAACTGCGTGTCGCGGTCCAGAATTGTTTGGAGCTCGCGCGAAAGTTGGGTGCCATCCGAGAGACGCTGGTCTTCAGGCATGGACCGCAAATCGATGTATCGCCAAGCCAGCGAGTAATTACCGGCGTGGCAGGCTTCCAGGAACGAAACCACCGAACTTTGTGGCGAATCGCGATTCAGCGGATCTTTGTTAGTTGGTTGGTTCGTTTGTTGCGCGTAAGCGCCAAAACACAATGCGAGAAGACACAAAACCAGACGAGCCATGCCTCTCGGTTTGCACGTAACGTGCCAAGACACGCGAGTAACTGTTACAGGCTTGCGATTACTCCGGACGAGATGGTTAGGCGGCCACCGGCTGCGGTGAACTCGGAAAACATTTCGCGCGCCTTTTGTTCGTCTAGAGCTTTTACGGCATCTGTCACGATTTCCACCCGTTTGCCGGTCTTGAGCAATCCGAACGCGGCATGGTGGACGCAGATTTCGGTGACTACTCCATAGACGACATAACGGTCGGCATTGAGTTCCGCCAGCAGCGGCAAAAGATGCGGGCTGCTGAAGCAATCGAGTGTTTGCTTTTCGAGAATCAACTGGCGTACGCCAGGGTGAGGAGCCGGAACCGTGGCGCGTTGATCGAGCAATGTGATCGCGGGTTTGTGCTGGCCCGTGGTTCCAACCACGCAATGCGGCGGATAGATTTT
>DATHMO010000215.1:0-5670 GCA_035486995.1 Bryobacteraceae bacterium | reverse complement strand
TGGGTGAGCTGTTCGTGCTGGCGCCGTTGGCGGAAGATTGCGCGCGGGATCGCCGGTACGAGTTTATGGTGGTTTCGGCGCCGCTCAATGTGGAAGGCGGGATCGCGTCGCCGCCGAATGCGGTGGCGATTAAGTAGGGTTAAATCGCTTCCAGCTCTTCTTCGAGCAGCTGCTTCTGATACAGGTCGGCGTAATAGCCACCGTTCAGGATCAGTTCGGCGTGCGTGCCCTGCTCGGCGACTTCGCCGTGTTCGATCACGAAAATCCGGTTGGCGGTCCGGACGGTAGAGACGCGGTGCGAGATCAGGATGGTGGTGCGGCCGCGCATGACATCAGCGAGACCGGTCAGGATACGCTCTTCGGTGAGAGTGTCAACGCTCGCGAGTGCATCGTCGAGAATCAGGATTTTGGGGTTTCGCAAAATGGCGCGCGCGATGGCGACGCGCTGCTTCTGGCCGCCCGATAGCGTAATACCGCGCTCTCCGATGACAGTGCCGTAGCCGTCGGGAAAGCTCGCGATATCGGGCGCGAGGCCGGCGAGTTCGGCTGCGCGTTCAATCTCATCCGAGGTCGCGTGCTCCACACCCCAGGCGATGTTTTCGGCGAGCGTGGCGCTGAACAGGAACGTCTCCTGTGGCACGAACCCGATTTGACGGCGCAGCCATTCCGGATCGAGATCGCGCAGGTCGACGCCATCGAGATACACGGCGCCGCGTGTGGGATCCATCAGGCGGGGGATCAAGTTCACGAGCGTGCTTTTGCCGCTGCCGGTATGGCCGACGATCGCGACCGTGACGCCGGCGGGAATCTCAAGGCTGATGTCTTTGAGCGCGTCGCCGGCGGGGTATTTCATTTCCACGGCTTCGAAACGCAGCTCGCCGCGCACGTCGAATGCCTCGAAGTTCTGTTTTTGAATGCTCGGCTTTTCGGCCATGAGCTCCATGATCCGGCTCCACGACGCGGTGCCGCGCTGCATCAGGTTCACCACCCAGCCCAACGCGATCATGGGCCAGATGAGCATGCCCATGTAGGTGTTGAACATCACGAAGCTGCCGAGCGAGATGCGATGCTCGAGCAACTGATAGCCGCCGCCCAGCAGCACTACCAGAAATCCGAAGCCGATGAGGGCCTGGAGCAAGGGCATGAAGAACGCGGAGAGCCGGGCGAGGCGGATGTTCTGCGCGACGTAGTCCTGATTCAGGAGTTCGAACTTGTGGATCTCGGCCTTTTCCTGCGCATAAGCGCGGATCACGCGCACGCCCGAGAGATTCTCCTGCACGCGGCTGCTGATCTCGGAAAACATCTTCTGGATGACTTCGAAGCGATCGTGGATGCGGCGGCCGAACCAGATCACCGCGACGCTGACAAGAGGCGCTGGAATCAGACAGAAGAGGGTGAGTCGCCAGTCGAAAAAACCCATGATCGCGACCAGGAACAACGCGGTGAAAAACGTTTCGGTGGTGTACATGATGCCCGGGCCGAGCATCATCCGCACTGCGTTGAGGTCGTTAGTGGCGCGCGCCATGATGTCGCCGGTGCGGTATTTGGCGTAGAAGTCCTGCGAGAGGGTGACGATGTGCGAGAACAGATCGTTGCGGAGGTCGTACTCGATGTCGCGCGACAGGCCGATGAGGATGACGCGCATCCAGTACTGGAAAATTCCCCTGACGATGGAAAGCAACACGACGAGGGCCGCAAATTCAAAGACGAGCGAAAGGCGAAAGCCCTTCATGAGCGAATCGATACCGCTGCGGATGGCGAGTGGCAGCGCGGCCTTGGCGATGTCGGTGAGCAACAGCGATCCCATGCCGAGCGCCATGTTGCGCCGGTACTTCCAGAGATAGGGCCACGCCGATTTCAGGATTTCTTTGTTCGTCATGCCGGACTACATGCCTAGCCAGGTTGCAACCGTCTTCATCCATTCCAGCAGAAAAGTTTTGCGGGCGTCGCGATCCCGCCACCAGCCGTCGGGGGTGAAGTAGGTGTCGGGCGCGGCGATCATATGGATTTCGAGGCCTGGGGCTTTCGCGCGATAGATGTTTCCAGCGCGCCGCGTGTGGTAGTTGCTGGTGACGATGTCGACGCTGTGAGCGTGCCATTTGGCGAGCGCGGCCAGCACGTCGTCGGCCTCCGATTTTGTGGAGCGGGAATTGTTGGGCAGCGCGATGAAGTAAGACTCGGGATAACCGTGGCGCACGGCGAACTGGATGGCGAGGTCGGACTCGAGCAGTCCATAAGCGCCGGAGGGCCCGCTGACCAGTGCTTTGGGAGCGAACCCACGGCGTACCAGATCGCCACTCATGAGGATGCGATTGCCCGAGTAATCCCCGGCGAGGACGACGATCATGTCGGCGTGAACCGGCGGCGAGGCGCGCACCAAATATCCGCCAAGAGCAGTGAGCCAGAAGTGGCTGGTGGCAATGATTAATAGGAGGAGAACGACGATCACGGCCAGCCAGCGGCCGGTGTGGCTCCGACGGGCGCTACTTGTCTTCAGAGGACGTCTTCTGGTCCAGATGGCCCACCGACTTCAGCCTCTGGAACATGCGCTCCACTTCAGCTTCGTCGTCGGGGAGCAAAAGCGGATAGCGCGGGGGCGCCAATTGCTTTTTCGCGATCGCGCTGACGGCGGCTTCGCCCCAGAACTGGCGATAGGGGACGCCATCGATCAAAGCCTCGCGCGAATGGCGGCGCAAGCTGCGCAGCAAGCCGCTGGAAGAATTGGGATCGCCGGGATATACCACTAAGATGCGGGTTTTGTCGGCCAGCGTGAGGCGCACCATCAACGGCATGTTGGCGCTGCGATCGAGCCTGCGAATGTGGCGCCACGGGATCGCGTGATTTCCAATTTTCACGTGGCCTTCGTAGATTTCAACCGCGGGGCGCGATGCCAAATAGAGAACGAGAATGGCGCTGGCCAGAAACAACCCGGTGGCGATCCAGCAGACCGGCCGCAGCAGCGCGAACCAGAACGAGAGCCCGGTGAAAGCCAATGCCGCGAAGCCTAACCAGAGGTAATGGCCGGGCACTCGATATCGCGTGATTGGCGCAGGCACTCTTTCAGCCTACTCCCGCGGGTTGCGCACGTCAATGAGAGGTTTGCCTCAACATTCCTATGCCGCGCCACACGTAATGCAACCCACTGACAACCGTTCCCGCGATCATTAATGTGAGCGCTAAAGTGAGGGGCGCGGGGATGCCGGCGTGCACGCCCATCACCACCAGCGCGGCGCCGATCTGCAAGAATGTGCTGATCTTTCCCCAGACCGACGGCGGGAATTTACGGAGCGAGGTGAAGAGCAAGCCGTAGGCGGCCATGGCGAGAATCAGGATGTCGCGACCGAATACGACGGCCACCATCCACCACGGCAGCGCGCCCGCCGCGCCGAGCGAAATATAAATTATCCCGAGTAAAATTTTGTCGGCGATGGGATCGAAGTAGGCGCCGGTGCGGGTGGAAGTTTTGAGACGGCGTGCGAGGAATCCGTCCGCGACGTCGGTGAAGCCGGCGATGAAGAGCAAAATGATAGCGCGAGCGTAGCGGCCGTGCAGAATGTCCGATGCCACGAACGGCGCGAGGACGAGGCGCGCGAGTGTGACCAGGTTCGGGAGATTGAACAAGAATCAGGATAGCGGACGCGCGCGCGGGACGGATCAGTTGTTGTTGAAAATCGACTTGAGCCACGCGCCGAAGTGCAGATGGCGGCCGGGGCACTCGGGGTAGGGAGCGAAGCTGATGATGCCGGAATCGTGCTCCACCTCCAGGGCCACGGAGTCCGCCGGATTCTTGTAATCCAGCCGAATCACGACGCCGGAGCCGCAGGATTGGGAAAGCCCGATGGAGGCGCGCGCGGGATCGCTCCCGTGGGCACTCTTGGGGCCCCAGTCGTCCTGAAACTTCGTAAATGGATACTCCGGGCAGGGGCGGGTTTCGGTGCAGCCCCACAGCGCATACGCGGCGGAATAGTTGCGGGCTTGGAGCAATCCAAGAAAATTCGTGGCCTGACGCTCTTCGGTGTGATTGCGATAAATGGTGAAGAGGATCAGCCCGGCGAGCAACAAGCCGGCCAGCACGATGGAGCAGTTCTTCACTATCGCGAGCACCCGTGCGCGGTGCTCTTCGGCGTCCCCGTAGGCTTCCAGGTAGCTGGCCATTTGCCTACTGCTATTTTACCGCTTCTGTTCCAGCGCTATTTCGCGGCGGGCGCGGCTACCGGATAGGCTTTGTTGTAGGCGGCGGTGGCGTCGGCTGTGATCTCGAACGTCGGCTTGAAAAAGACCGTATTCGCGGAGTCCACCACGACGTCCAGGCCCTTTTCTTCCGATAGCTTCTTCACTACTTCCTGCATGCGGCTGCCGGCGCGCTGGATGATATCGTTGCGCTCGCGCTCCACGTCTTCCTGCAGATCCTGCTGCAGGCGCTGCAGTTCGCGCTGTTTGCGCTGGCCCTCGGTCTGCATTTCCTGCGTGCCCAATTCGTTGAGCTTTCCGCCGTTCAATTGAGTCTGGATGTCTTCCAGCTCTTTTTGGATCTTGATCATTTGATCCTGGCGCGGCTTGAACTTGGCCTCCATCTCTTTTTGATCTTTCTTGAGCTCGTCGGTATCGAGCAGCGCCTTTTGCGTGTTGATGACGGCCAGCTTGATTTGGGCGCTGGCCGTGCCGATGCTGGCGAATGCGAGCACCGCGATAAGCAATTTATTCATTGGCGAATACTCCCAGGATTTCGTCTTCGCGAAGGATCAGGAACTCGTCGCCGTCGATCCGGATATCGGAGCCGGAGTACTTGCCGAAGAGGATTTTGTCGCCGGCTTGGACGGCGGGGGTGGCGCGAGTGCCGTCTTCGAGGAGTTTGCCCGAGCCGACCGCGACCACTTCGGCATGCTGCGGTTTCTCTTTGGCGCTGTCGGGGATGATGATGCCGCCGCGCTTGGTTTCCTGCTCTTCCAGCCGCTTGACGAGCACGCGATCATGGAGCGGACGAAGGTTCATAAACTAGTCTCCTGTCACTCGGTTTGAGAGGTTTGGGAAAAACAGACTGACACAAAGCCGAAGACACCCAATGTAACACAAAAGCCGGGGATTCGATGCGGGGTGGGCTAAGCTGGAAGGACTATGTCCGGGCGTCGGCGCCTCGTATCCATCGCATTGACCGCCGTTTCTTCGCTCGGGATTTCGATTTACCTGGTTTACGGTTACGATACAGAGCCTTTGGGTGGATATGTGGCAAGTTTTTCCATTGTGGTGGTGGGGGCCATCGTTGCCTTGTTACTTCTTGTCGGAGTCGGATTGTTAATCCGAAGAAGAACGCGATGGGCGGGCAAATTGACGGTCGCGTGCGCACTGCCGATTCCTTTCCTGTTTATCGCAGGCATTCGCGTGTCCGAATCCTGGGGGTGGATTACCTGGGACAAGCCGCGCGTGGAGATCGCTGGGCCCAAGGTACGGGGCGAAATCGTTTACTACAAACCTGGAGTTACGGAGGCTCAGATGGAGAGTTTTGAACAATCGGTGCTTTATGAGCCCCAACCGGATGGGAGGGGATCGGATTTCATTCCAGGAGTCACTCACTTCCGGAGGCTTAGGCCATCGCAAGCGGACGGACATGACGGGTTTGCTATCGCGATTGATCCCGGTATGTCCATCACAGCTCGCGAGGAGCTCACAACG
>DATHMO010000214.1:0-2949 GCA_035486995.1 Bryobacteraceae bacterium | reverse complement strand
GCCGAATTGATCGAACGCGAGGACATCCATCCCGCTCCCTACGTCGGCCGCTACAAATGGGTGATGCTCGATCGTCTCGACGCCCTCGGACACGAAGAACTGCGCGAGTTAATCCGGCAATCCTACGAACTGGTCGCGGCGAAGGCGCCCGGCAAAACCGCAAAGGACAGTGGCGCCAAGAAATCCGGAACAAAGCCCAAGAAGAAGCGCCCTGCCGCACAGAAAAAAGGAAAGAAAAAGCGATAATTCCCGCGCCACCCGACTTCAGGTTTCGGATTTGACTCTGCTCACTTCACTCGGCTAGCCTCAAGAGTCCTTGAGTTACCGGATTCCCGCAACCCTCACATGCGATCTCCACACAAATTGTTGATTTTCGCGGCCTTACTGGTTTTCGCCTCCTACGCCTCAGGCGCGACGCACCCGGTCCATTCCCAACACGGCATGGTCGTCACCGTGCACTCGATCGCGTCACAGGTAGGATCCGACATCCTGCAATCCGGAGGTAACGCCATCGACGCCGCCGTCGCTACCGGATTCGCCCTCGCCGTGGTTCATCCCCCCGCCGGAAATATTGGCGGCGGCGGATTCATGCTCATCCGCATGGCTGATGGCAAGACGCACTTCCTCGACTATCGCGAGAAGGCACCAGCTGCCGCGACTCGTGACATGTACCTCGACGCGCAGGGTAACGTCATCCCCGGTGCCAGTGAGATCGGATACAAATCCATCGGAGTTCCCGGATCGGTCGCCGGCATGGTCTTCGCCGAGCAGAAATATGGGAAGCTGACCCTCAAGCGAGTGATGGCACCAGCCATAAAATTGGCCCACGACGGCTATGCCCTCACCTGGGGCGAAGCCGCTGACATGCACGACGAAGGCTTGACGAAGTTCGAGGAATCTCGCCACATCTTCCAGCGAAACGGCGATTTTTATAAAGCTGGGGACATCTTCCGCCAGCCCGATCTGGCCCACACGCTTGAGCGGATCGCCGAGCATCCCGACGACTTCTACCACGGCGCTCTCGCCCGCGAAATAGCCGCCGCGCTGCAAAAGGGCGGAGGGCTCATCACCGCGGACGATCTTGCCCACTACGAAGTCAAAGAGCGCGAGCCTATACGCGGCACCTACCGTGGATACGAGGTCATCAGCGCTCCTCCTCCGTCTTCGGGCGGCACCGTGCTGATCGAGTCCCTCAACATCCTCGAAGGCTACGACCTTGAGAAGATGCAGGATCGCTCCGCACAGTCGATCCACTACACGATTGAGGCCTTCCGCCGCGCTTTCTTCGATCGCGCCGAGTTTATGGGCGACCCCGATTTCGCCAAGATTCCCGTCGCCCAGCTCGTCGACAAGAAATATGCAGCAGCCTGGCGTGAGAGCATCGATCCCCACCACGCCAGCGCCAGCAATGAATTGAAGCGCCCCGCGGTATTCAACGAACTGGAGCAGTACGCCGCGTCCCATCCGCCGGCCATGGCGCCGCACGAATCCAATCACACCACGCACTACTCGGTGATCGACGCCGAGGGCAACGCCGTTGCCGTAACCACCACCATCAACGACTGGTTCGGATCTCGCGTCACTGCCGATGGCCTGGGATTCCTTCTCAACGATGAAATGGACGACTTCTCCGCCAAGCCCGGCGTTCCCAACGCCGACGGCCTGATTCAGGGTGCGGCCAATGCCATCGGCCCGGGCAAGCGTCCGCTCTCGTCGATGACTCCCACGATCGTCGTGCGCGACGGCAAGACTGTGCTGGTTCTGGGATCGCCCGGCAGCTCGAAAATTATTACCACTGTCGCGAATGTCCTGATGGGCGCCGTCGACTACGGGATGAACATTCAGGAAGCGGTCAACGCTCCGCGCTTCCACAATCAGTGGCTTCCAGACGTAGTGAACGTAGAAAAATGGTTTTCCCCCGACACGCTCGGCGCTCTGCGCTCCATGGGATACAAAATTCAAGTCGGGTTGGACGCCGCGGGCGATTCTCCCTACTGGAGCGATGCCGAGTGCATCGCCGTCGATCCCAAGACAGGTGACCGATTGGGTGCTACCGATGGACGGAATAGCACTGGCAAGGCTGTAGGATACTAGTGAAGCATTGTTGATGGCTGAATCGTATTCAGCCACTTTCGAGGGGCTTGCATGCAGAAAGCAGTCTCAACCTATCTCTTCGTGAAAGAACGTCTGCACCCGGGCATACTGGACGGACTCGCCCGCAGCGGTGTGCAGGCCATCGAGATATTTGCCGCGCGGCAGCACCTCGACTATGCCAACCGCAAGGCCCATGTAAAGGAAATTGCCGACTGGTTCCGCGGCAGCGGCATCCCGCTGAACTCCGTTCACTCACCGCTTTACGCGGACTACGAGTGGGGACGCGCCGGTGCGCCTCCGATCAACATCGCTTCCACGGACCGCGCCGCTCGGGTCGAGGCTATGGACGAGATCAAGCGAGCTCTCGAAATCGCCGAGCAGATTCCGTTCCGATTCCTGGTACAGCACTTGGGCGCGCCCAACGAAAGTTTCAGCGAGAAAAAATTCGAGGCAGCGATGACCTCGATTGAGCACCTGCGCGCCTTCGCCAAGCCGCTCGGCGTCCGGATTCTGCTGGAGAACATTCCCAACGATCTCTCGACGCCTGACAAACTTGTCGAGATGATCCATAGCGCCCATTTCGACGACGTCGGCATCTGCTTCGATTTCGGGCACGCACACATGATGGGCTCAGTCGCTGAGGGATTCGAAATTCTGCGCAGCCAGATCTGCTCCACGCATATTCACGACAACGACAAGATGAAAGACACGCACCTGTGGCCGGGCCAGGGAACCATCAACTGGAAAGAAGCCATGGAATTGCTCCGCTCGGCTCCTCAAACGCCGCCTCTCCTGGTGGAATTGGCGGAAGACGAAAAAGTAAATTCGCTGGAAAAGCTGCCGGAATTATTCGAC
>DATHMO010000213.1:0-46869 GCA_035486995.1 Bryobacteraceae bacterium | reverse complement strand
TTCACTGCGATCCAGGAGCGCTACAATCACTCCGGTATCCAGCAGAATAGCTCTCAACGCCCGAAGCCCTTAAGGTGTTTCTTATTGGAACCGAGATCGGGAATTCCGGAGGCGAACTTACCTAGACCCGCGATTTTGCGGCTCTTGGGTTGCGACGCCGCGAAAAGCCGAATCCCTTCGCGGACAACCATGGAGGGGCTGACGCCGAGCTCGTCGACAAGCCGTGTGAGGGTTTTCTCGGTATCGGCATCCAATCTGGCCTGAACGGTCTTCATGCTTCATTGTAATACAAACTTCAAAGTTGTATTACGCCGCGGGTTTATCGCTTCTTCAGCCGGTAATCTTCCAGCCCCCTCATCTGAATCAGCTTGCACATTTCAAACAATCGCGACCGGGCCCGAATGCCGATCCGTTCATCCAGAAAATACTTGCTATGTAGGTCTTCCTGCAGTCCGGAGCCGCGTTGGTCACCGGCGTCTTGGTCGCGCAGGTTGCTGGTGACAATGGTAGCCTTACGAGAATTGCAGCGGTGGGTGACAATGGATGTCACTGTATCCTCCACCCAGTCGTTTACGCGGCTCGCACCCAAGTCATCTATCACGAGGATCTCCGCGTCAAGAGCCGACTGAAAGGCTTCTCGATCGCTTGATCCCGATGCCTTGTCGTAGCCTTTGTGGATGCGCATTAGTAGCATCTGGAAGTCATAGAAAATTCCCTCGAAACCTCGCGCGATTAGGTCACGAAGAACCGCTACCGCGAGATGTGTCTTGCCTGTACCGGGCGGCCCAAGAAACAACAAACCGGGCGCCGGAGCAGTTGGAAACTCTCGCACATATCCCCTAAGCTCCAACAGGACATTCCTGAGCTTGGTCTCGTTTGGCCCAGCAACGATAAAGTTGTCCAGCGAGGCCGCTTTGTACAGCGGCGGGATGTTCGCGCGCTCCTCGTTTCGTTGCGAACGACCCTCGTCCACGCATTGGCATTTCTCGGCGCCGGAGATCCCCTCGCGTTCGGTGATCTTCCAACCCGAGCCGCCGCAGATGGGACACGTTTCCACAGCGTTCATGTATGTACCTACCAACCCAGCGGCTTGCCCTTGTTCTGCTCGTCCAGCCACTTCTTGAGCGGCGCGAAATAATCCAAAATCGCCGTCGCATCCATCTGCTCTTGCCCCGTCAGCGCCTCGAGCGCCTTCGGCCACGGCTGGCTCTCGCCCATCGCGAGCATCGCATTCAACCGATCGCCCGCAACTTTGCTCTCGTAAATGGAACAGCGATTCAGCGGACTGGTGCAGCCCGCCACCTTCGCGAGCGCCCGATGAAACTGGAACTGCAAAATATCGGCCAGGAAGTACCGCGCATACGGATAATTCGCCGGCACATGATACTTCGCTCCCGCATCGAAATCCGCCTCGCTACGCGCTACCGGCGGCGCCACGCCCTGATACTCTAGCCGCAGCTTCCACCAGCTCTCGTTGTATTTCTCCGGCGGCACTTGCCCCGAAAACACCTGCCAGCGCCACTTGTCGATCATCAATCCGAACGGCAGGAACGCCACCTTCTCCAGCGCCTTGTACAGCAGCAGCCCGATGTCCTTCGAACTATCCGGCACTGTTGGCAGCAGCCCGATCTTCTTCAAATACTCGGGCGTGACCGACAACGCGATCGTGTCGCCGATAGCCTCGTGAAATCCGTCGTTGGCGCTATCACGGAACAAGAATGGCTGCTGATCGTAGGCGCGCTGGTAAAAGTTGTGCCCCAACTCATGATGGATGGTCTGGAAATCCTCGGCGTTGATCTCGATACACGCCTTGATCCGCAGATCGTCCACTGAGTCGATATCCCAGGCGCTAGCGTGGCACACCACGTCGCGATCCCGCGGCTTCGCCAGCATTGACCGTTCCCAAAACGTCTTTGGCAGCGGTGCGAATCCGAGCGATGTGAAAAACCGCTCCCCGTACTTCGCCATATCCACCGGCTGCGTGCCGCGTCCCTTCAGGATCGCGGTCAAATCGTAGCCCGGATCGGCATCCTTCGGCGCAACCAACGGATAGATGTTCTCCCACTCCTGCGCCCACATGTTGCCGAGCAGATGCGCGGGTATCGGGCCGCTGGCTGGGACAACATCGCCGTATTTCTCCCGCAGCTTCCAGCGCACATAAGCGTGCAGCGAAAGATACAGCGGCTTCACCTGCTCCCAGAGCCGATCCATCTCAGCCGGAAACGCCTCGGGCGGCATATCGTATTTCGATCGCCACATCGCGCCCATATCGGCGAACCCCAACTCGCGCGCGCCCTTGTTTCCCAGCTCAACATAGCGTTGGAACATCGGACGCATCGGCGGTGAAACGGAATGCCAGCCGCGCCAGGCGTCCAGCATCTTCGCCGGATCGGTGCTGGTCCGCAGGATGTCGCTCAGCTGATCCAGATCCAGGCACTCGCGTCCAGCGGCCGAATCGTGCCCGCAGTATTTTCCGCTGCCGTAGAGGCCTTCCATGCGGGTCCCGATCTGCGTCAGCTCCTCCGCTTCTTTCGGATCGGACGGCGCCGCCAGCGTTAAACTCAGCCGCAGCAGCCGAAACTGCCGCGCCATGTCCGCGGGCATCTTCAGATCCTTGAAACGCGTCGACTCTTTGGCCAGTTGCATGGTGGCCGCGATCAGATCTTCGTCGCCCTTGGCGGCAAGAATCTCCGTGTCGTAAGTGATGTAGGTGGACTTCACCCAATCGGCGCGCTGATCCTGGGTGGTGAGTTCCAGCAGCTTAGACTGCGCGCGATCGATGAAGGCTTTGGCTTCCGCCAGCGTAGGGGACTTCGCGTTATCGGCCAGGCAAAAGCCGGACCCAAGACAAAAGATAATAACCAGGTTTCGCATCGGGGTAGGTTTGTACTCCTCCGAGCACTGACAGGCCGAAACCTGTCTTACCTAGTGTACCTTCCCGAGCGGATCAGCGGTCTAGTAGGAAATGTATTAGTTGACCACCGTCGGACCTGGTGTTGCTTGGGTCCGGAACTCGTATTGGTGAATTTCGATCGCGGCCCGGCCCTCTTCAGACCGAACCACGCGGCCGCGGGCCACCAGTTTCAGCGCAACCTTGCTGTTCAATTGGGCCGGCCAGCTAATGGACACTTCCAGGCGCCGTCCAGGCAGCAGATAACGGTCGGTGGTGAACAACACGCCGTTGCTGCTCATGTTGACGGTCATGCCCATGCCACTCTCGCCTTCGGTGCTGCTCTTACGGCTCAGCACCTTGTAGCGGACTTCGCGCTCGATGGGAAAGCGGTCCGCACTGCGGCGATCGTCTTTCTCTTTTTCTAAACTCATTTTTGCCCCCGCCAGCATCGATTAGTTCCTTTCCATTGGTGCACCCCTAGATTGCGGCACGGAGGCGAAGGGGCAAATAGCGGAGTCTTACTAATTTGAGGTGGTACCGAGGCGAAAAGTGGGTAGTACGATGGGCTAGGACTTGGGAGAGGGATCTGAGTTGGGTTCGTTTTTTCGATTCTTGCGTGAGCGAATTTCTTCCAGCCGCTCGGCGATCCGCTGCTCCAAACCGCGCTTGGTCGGCTCGTAAAACGTTGTGCCTACAAGGGATTCCGGAAGACAGTCCATATCGGGCAAAGCATCTTCCATTTTGTGCGCGTGTTGGTACCCGGCCCCATAGCCCCATTGCTTCATGGCTCCGGTCGGGGCGTTCCGCAGGTGAAAAGGCACCGGTTCGGCCACGCGCTTCTCCACCGCCTCCATCACCCGATTCAGCGCCTGATAGGAAGCGTCCGATTTTGGCGCCACCGCCAGATAAATCGTCAACTGCCCCAGCGCCAGGTCGCCTTCCGGGATTCCTAGAAAATGCACGGTCTGCATCACCGCGATGGCCTGCTCGAGCGCCCGGGGGTCGGCCAGGCCGATATCCTCGATTGCCATCCGCACCAGCCGCCGCGCGATGTACATCCGGTCCTCACCCGATTCCAGCATCCGCCCCAGCCAATACAGCGCCGCATCCACATCGGACGACCGCACCGATTTGTGGAGCGCCGAAATCAGGTTGAAATGTTCCTCGCCGGCTTTGTCGTAGAGCAGTGTCTTGCGCTGCAGCGTATCCTCGATGGCCTCGCGCGTGAGCTCGCCATTCTGCGCCGCCGCGGCCGTGAGCTCCAGGATGTTGTATGCGCTGCGGCCGTCTCCATTGGCGTAGGTCGCGATCTGCCGCAGCAAGTCTCCTGGAGCGGTAATTCCCAACACCGGTAGCGCGCGCCCGAGCAGAGTGAGGATCTCGTCTTCCGAAAGCGGCTTCAGCATGTACACTTTGGTGCGCGAAAGCAGCGCCGAAATCACTTCGAACGATGGATTCTCGGTGGTGGCGCCGATCAGGCTGATATCGCCGCGCTCCACGTACGGCAAGAATGCATCCTGTTGCGCTTTGTTAAAGCGGTGAATCTCGTCGATAAAGATCAGGGTCCGGCGGCCCACCCTGCGATTCCGCTCCGCGTCCGCCATCACGGCTTTGATTTCCTTGATTCCGCTCAGCACAGCGCTAAACGGAATGAAGTCGCAATGCGTCATCCGCGCGACGATTCTCGCGAGCGTGGTCTTGCCCACTCCCGGCGGTCCCCACAGAATGATCGAACCCAATTGATCGCGCTCGATTTGCATTCGCAGCGGCTTGCCCGGTCCCAAGATATGCTGCTGCCCGACGAATTCGTCTAACGTGGGCGGACGCATTCGCTCCGCAAGCGGACGTTGGCCGTCGTCTTTCAGCGTGGCCAGAGGATCGGGATCGAACAAGCTCATGGCAACCTCACCCGGCGGCCATTCTCTGTGTTCTCGCGACAAATAGCGCGATTCCGGCGGCGAGCGCCGCGTTGAGCGACTCCACGCCCACGGTCGGGATGCGCACCCGCGTGGCTCTTTCGCTTAACCGTTCGCTAACACCGCGCCCTTCGCTGCCCACCACAATGGCGCACTTCTGTACGAAGTCAGCCTTGGCCACTTCGATTGCGCTCTTCGGCATCAGAGCGAACAGCCCGATCTTGCGCTGCTCGGCGGCGGCGAGAAACACTTGCGGATCGAGCGAGGGAACCACCGGCACCCGAAAGATGGAACCGGCCGACGCGCGCAGGCATTTGGGATTGTACGGACTCGCGGTCCCCTTCAAAAATGCCACACCGGTGGCGCCAAATGCCTCAGCTGCCCGCAAAACGCTGCCCGCATTTCCCGGATCCTGGACGCCGTCTAACACTACCGTTAACGCATGCCCGCGAAACAGCTGCTCGACGCTCCACTGCGGCGGCCGCACCAGCGCCAACACACCTTGGCTCGCCTCGGTGGACGAAATACTGTGGAACAAATCGTCGGGAAGCACTCCCACCCGAATCTGTTTCAATCCGCGGACGTGGCTCTCCACTGCCGTTCGAACCGATTCGGCCGCGAAGACCGCTGAAATCTCGCAGTCACTGCGCAACGCCTCTTCCAGCAAATGGAAGCTTTCGGCTACTGCAAATCCTTGATCCGTAACGCCGCCGCGAGCAATGGCCTTGCGTACATCCTTCAGCATCGGGTTACGCGGACTGACCAGCGTTGGCATACAGTAAATTGTGGCGGCGTTTTCCGGCCGTCGGCCATATCTATCATGAAACGATTCGTTGGGATTGTGCTACTGGTGCTCCTGGCGATCGTGTCCTGGAAAGTGGCGCAGGTTTCGAAGGAAATCCAGCAGGAGTCCCTCATCGACGAAGCCCAGCCCGCCGACGCCATCATTGTGCTCGGGGCGGCCGAGTATCGAGGAAAGCCATCACCGGTGCTCGAAGCCCGCCTGAACCACGCGCTGTTTCTCTATTTAAAGGGCCTTGCGCCGCGTGTTATAACAACCGGAGGCGCCGGCGGAGATCCCGTCTTCACCGAGGGTTCTGTGGGCCGGACCTATCTCACCGCGCATGGTGTCCCGCCCGAGGCCATCGTCGTGGAGCGGGAAGGCGAAAGCACCGTCCAAAGCGTCGCAGCCGTGGTGGAAATCATGCGCCGCATGAATCTGAGGAGCGCCATCGTCGTCAGCGACGGCTACCACATCTTCCGCGTGAAGAAGATGCTGGAATCGAGCGGATTGAAGGTCTACGGATCCCCACGGCCCTCGCTGCCGCCGGGCGAATGGCGCGCGCGTTGGCAGGATCTCCGCCAGGCGGTCGGCTATCTTCTGTGGCGGGTGGGCATCAGCATCTAGCCGTTGCTAACTTGTGAACGCCGTAGCGTCTTACTACTTTTGTACTAACCAAAAGACTCTCGTACTAAGCAAATGGTTCTCGGCGTGGCTCGCATCCCGAAAATTTTTACATAGGGCCCCCGGACTGCCAGCGCAAGATATGAGGTAGTTACAGCCCATCCGGGCTTGAAAATCCGAATGGACCGCTACTTGCACCAGCAGGTTGCCTAAGTCCAGGAGGAGCAACAAAGCTTAGATCAATATGGACAAAGAACGCCGGGCAAAATCTCGATACCCCCTGCAGTTGAACGTTCGATATCAAACGATGGGGATGGCCGGCCCGGTCGCCGGTATTGGAGAGACAACGAATGTTAGCAGTAGCGGGGTCTTCGTCACCAGCACCACCAGCATCCGCGAGGGTTCCAGAGTTCGCGTGGTGATTGAATGGCCCAGCCTGTTGAATGGCACCACGCCTTTACAGCTGATTACGATTGGAACCGTGGTGCGGCGCCAGGACTCCGGGTTTGCGATCGCCTTTGAAGGCTATCAATTCCGGACCGCGGGCCGCCGCGCTACCGTTGCCACCATGCCGGATCCGCGAGTTTCTCCCAGCGCAAACTACGGCAGCGCTGGGGTTACCAATCTGCCACTGTTAGCTAAGTCGTTTTAGTAGCTCAGGCAAAAGCCGGGCTAAGCCCTTGCGACATCGGACGCAACGCACCGTCCCGAAGTTCGTATTCGGTGTCCGTCTCGGCGTGAACTACTTTGACAATGTAGCCGTCTTCCACCAGTTTGCGGCACAGCACTTCGGCAGCGGAGAACCCCTTGGCAAGATAGAGTGTCCCAGGGGCTTGGGGCGAGCGCCAGAGATATAAGGCGAAGCTTTCTGAGAAGCTCGACGGTTCCATGGCATTCCTCATCGGCTCCCTCGGCGAAAGACTTTAGGACGATGGGGGATATGGGAACCGGTTTTTCCGGTACCCCGCTACCAAACCGAAGCCAGCAACGAGCACATCCGGCCTAACGAGTCAGTGTTTTGGGTAACGCGGACCCAAGCCACTCGGGCGTGCTCGCCCGCACCGCAAAACAACCCCACGCCGCCTGGTTGCACCCGATTGTCGGACCAGAAATCCACCAGTTGTCCCTGCAGGTAAAGCGAGAATTCAGGTCCGCGCACTTGGAGGTGAGCGCGATAGAGAGTATCGGCCTGAAAGGGCGACGGATACCGCGTGCGAACCAGGTGCGACACCTTGCCGTCGGCTACTTCGTATCGCTCCACCATTAACGCGGGAGTTCGTCCGGAGCCTTCTACCACCACTCGAACAGCCTGATAGTTCTGCGGCCCCGAAGCGCGAAATACCAGGCCGATGCCTTTGGACTCGATCTCAAAGAGTGCATCTACATCGTAATCGGTCAGGCGCATACTCGGCGCAAACAACGACAGGGCGCCGGGATTAACGAACCCGTTCTTGTCGTAGGACCAGCTGCTGGCGATTCTCTCGCCGCTTTCCCACGAGTCCAGCCCCTCGCTGAAATCGTCGAACAGGTCCACCTGCGCGCGATTCGCCACTTGTTGTTTGAACTTGGCCCAGGCGTCCGGTTGGCTGCTATGCCGCGCTGGCTTCAACACCACCGCGCCACCGATGGCCGCCACTGCCAGCAGCGCCGAGACAACCGCGATTTGTTTTCGCGCGATTTTGGTCGCGATCGCCGGATAGCCCCGAAACGACGGCTCGGGCGCCAGGTACGCTACCAGCTTCCGGCAAATGGTCCAGAGATTCATGTCTAGTCCGAGTATGGGCGATCGGGTCACGGAATGTAATGCAGCGTTCGGCGCGATCTTTCAACGAATGGACCTGAGTACCGTATATAAGGGATCGGCTAGCACCTGTACCTGGTCGAGTACCTGTCCGCTCCAAAAACCAACTTCAGTGCCTGGCTACTTTGGGCGGTTTCTGGTGCATCGCCATGGCATGCTTGGGAGGCTTTTGAGGCTTGGCATGCTTGGTGGCGGCGTGGGGACTCCGCTTCTCAGCGGTGTGAGGAGAGCGCTTCGGCGCGTCGTGCGCCTGATGGTGCGTCACTGGCATGCGAAACAGGGATGCTTCGGCCATCGACGAGGCGAAAGCCAGCCCGATGCAAATGATCAAGAGTTTCTGAACCAATGGTGTGCCTTCTCCCAACAAGCTACAGTTCGGCAGAGGACTACGAGGTCTTTAGTCCTATCGCGTGCCTTCTGCCTTCTTGGGATTTTGCCGATAGGTGAACTAACAGGAGGGCCTGCCGATGATCACTGTCCAGCCAGCCGACACACCCCAGGAAGAATCACCTTCTCTAGCCACGCCATCAGAAACGGCGAAAGCACGAATGCCGATGGTCTGGATTCCCGCGACGCTGTGCGTTGGACTGCTGATCGCCGCCATTTACTTGGGAGGCCGCATCGTCACGGCGAACCGGCATGCCAGCGCAGCTTCCAGAACGCCGGCCGTAGTCCAGGCCGTGGTGCAACCCAAACCCACTCCTGTCGCCATTGCGCCGGCGCCCGCAGCACCTGTCCCGGCGGTTGAAGTCAAAACCGAGCCCAAGCCGGAAGCCGCGCCCAAAACGGCCAAACCCGACGCCGCCCCGCTGGATCTCGCCGAAGTTCCCATGATTACGCCGAAGGCCGGCGAACGCTACATCCAAGTGGGCGCATTGGATCTGGAGGCGACGCGCCGTTACCTTGGAAAACTGCGCCAGTCAAAACTGGAACCGCACGTCGCCCCTGGACCCAAGCCGGAATTACTGCGCGTGCTGATCGGTCCGTTCGCCGATCACGATTCGCTCATCGCTACGAAGAACGATCTCGAAAGCGCAGGGATCGAAAACTTCGTTCGCCAGTATTGACGGCCCCGGCCGTTAACGGCGTCCGCCGCCGCCAAAACCGCCGTGCATGCCACCGGCAAATCCGCGGCTCGAGAAGCCGCCGCCCACGCGCGCGCCAGATGCCGCGAATCGGCCGCCCGAACCAATCGCCGAGCCGCTGACATGTCCGTGGCCGCGAGCTAAGAAGCCGCGACCATATCCGCCGTAAAAACCTCCCCATCCGCCCCAATAACCTGCCCAGGGTGAATAGAAAGGCCAGCCAAACGGACTGTACCAGATGCCATCGCCCGGAATGAATCCGTACATGTCCCAGTAAGGGTTCCAATACCATCCTGGGCCATACCAAGAGGGACCGCCGCCAACGAAAACCGCCCTGGCCGACTGCATACTCGCCTCGGCTTCATATTCCGAGCGCAGGTTGCTCCAGGCGTACAACGGATCTTGCATCGCCGCAGCCTTGGCGTCAAAATGCTCCGGTTTGAATTTCCCGGCCAGCGTTAACTCGTGCTCTTTTCCAAGATTCACTTCGCGGTCGTTAGCCAGAACCGTGGCCTTGCCATCCAGCACGCGGACCTGGTGAGTGTCCGCGTTGAAGCTATACAACCCCTCTTTGTCCAAACGGGTGGGCACGCCGTCCAGCATGACGGAAAGGTTGTTGTCCTTGAAAATCTCGGTTACTTCCACGATCGCGCGGCCTCTCAGAAGTTCCACGCGAGTGTCACCCAGGTTGGGCGAAACGAATCGAACGGCGCCATTGTCGCCGAGCCTGAGAAACACACCCGGTGTGAGCAGCAATTCCGCACGGCCCTGCCGGGTTTCCAGCACTTGATTCGGTTCCATTTGAACTGAACCAACCGATCGCTGGGTTACCTGCTGTCCAGCAACGCTTACTTCTCCTTCCACGTAATTTAATGCTCCAGGAACGGCACTGCTGGCCGCGAGCGCCGGAATGGCCGGCAGAGTCGAGATTGCGAGCAGCGCCAAAGACAACTTGAGATGCGCAAACATAACGTTCACTTCCTGACTGTTAGATGTGTCCAGTTGCAACCTGGTTGCATTAGCGGAAACAGATCACACCCCTCGGCGGTACAGCGGCCTAAGGTGATTAAGGCCAGTCCCTTAGGGCAACACTCGATACTGATCCCAGCGATTCCGGTCGTTGATCTAGTCAGAGCCACCGGTGCGCGCTGGCTCAAGGGAGATTACCATCGCGATGAAGAGAAACATGGTTCCACTGCTGGGGATTGCGTTCGTAGTGGCCATCATTTCCACTGGCATCTTTTACGGATTGTTCGCTGGCAAGCTACGGTCGTCGAGCGACATTCCTGGTCATTCCGTGGTGGTGGCCGCGCGCGATCTGGAGCGCGGTACGGTACTTCAGTCGAGCGATCTGCGAATCTCGGAAACCACGGGAGTTTTGACGGGTTCGTTCTCGAAGCCCGAAGAGGCGGTGGGCGCGGTGCTCATGACACCGCTGAAGGCCGGTGAACCGCTGTTGGTCGAGCGTGTCGCATCGCACGGTTCTCAAAGCGGCCCGGGAAATGGCTTGGTGCCCTCGGGAATGCGCGCGCTGTCCATCCGGGTAACTGGCTCCGATGGTTTGCTGAACCTGCTGCGGCCCGGATCGCGCGTGGATCTGCAGGCGGTTTCCGATCGCGACAATCGAGTGGAGCTGCGCAACGTGCTGCAGAACGTCGAGGTGCTGTCGGTCAACCCGCCGGATGCCAACAACAACCGCGGAGCCGGCGCTATCGTGACCGTGCTGGCGCACGCGCAGGATGCCGACGTCGTTGCCCTCGCCGATGCGGGCGGCAAGGTTCGGGTCGCGCTGCGAAATCCGTTCGATGAAGCTACCACCACGCATCACGCGATGTCACTCGCGGCGGTGTTTTCAAACCAATCCGCGGCGGCATCGAACACAACCGCTATTAGTGCAGCGGGCGTCAAATCGGATGCGTGGGAGCATCCTGTCCAAATGCATGTGCAAGTGCTCGACGTGAGTGACGCGGCGTTGGCCGAACTAAGTTCGAATTTGGCGGCGCCCGTCCAAGCTCAAAGCCCGGATGCGCTTTGGCGCGTGGATGCATTCCGCTCGGGCGAGGATGCCGCAAAATTGATTCAGCGCTTGCGCGAGAAACAGGAGCTGGACGTCATAGCGACGGGTCGATTAATGGCCGGAGTGGGCCGTCCCATCAGCTATCGCGCCGGCGCGGCGCCCTATCAGCTGCGCGTGCAGTTCGCTCCGGAACCGGCGCCAGGCGGGGCAGTCAGCTTGCGGGTGAAACCCGAGATCAGCGCTCCGAGCGGCGCAGGTGTTGCCACCAGCAAGTACGACGCGGGCATGTCGCCGGACTCAAGTTTTCTGGTGGAGAGCGGCGCGAAAGATCCCGATCCCGGCAAACTCTTTCCGGACCGCTCCTGGAAGCAGCGGCATATGGTGATCTTCGTCACCGCCTTTAGCATCCAACAGAGCTCCGCGGTGGCGGTGGCGCGCACGGGCCGGGAGCACTAAGTTGCTCGCGCTGTCCTCGATCCTGGTTTTCTTCACCACCTTTCTGGCGGCCGGCCTGGCTGCTCTCATCGGATGGTTCGCGCTCCAGCGCATGGGCGCCGAGGCGGCGGCCGAGGATGTGTCGGATCACCTGCTCGACGCCAGTCCACGGCTGCTCAAAGACGAGTCCTACAGTACGATCTCACCTTGGGCGCGCTTGCTCGAGAAATCGGATTTTATTCGGATCATGCACCTGCATCTGCAACAGGCAGGGCTCACGTGGTCGGTGGGGCGCGTCACGCTGCTCATGCTTCTGGCAAGCAGCGTGGCGCTGGGGTTCGCGATGCAGTTCGAGTGGATCCCGGGTTGGGTGAATCTGCTGATTACGGTAGTCGTGGCGTCGTTGCCTTACCTCTATATTCTGCGCTGCCGCGCCAAACGTTTTCGGCAGTTCGAAGAAAATTTCCCGGATGCTCTGGATTCGTTGGCGCGTTCGCTGCGCGCCGGCCATCCGTTTCCGGTAGCGATGAGTATTGTGTCGGAGGAATCCGAACAACCGGTCGCCGCAGAGTTGCAGCAGACCGCGATGGAAGGCAATCTGGGAACGTCCTGGGATGCCGCGCTCAGCGGTCTGGCCGAACGTGTGCCGCTGCTCGAGGTCAGCATGTTCGCCGCGGCGGTGCAACTGCAGAGCCGCAGTGGTGGAAAGCTAAACGAAGTCCTGGCGGGTCTGGCCGAGAACATGCGCGAGTCGGTGGCGCTCAAGGGTGAAGTACGGGCGCTGGCGGCGCACGGCAAACTGACCGGCGCGGTGCTGACGGTGCTTCCGATCGTGATCGCGATAGTGATGACGGCGGTGAATCCGTCGTACCTGACGATTCTGATTCACCATCCGGACGGCAAATACCTGATTTGGGCGGCTGCCGGATGTCTGGTGCTGGCGCATTTCGTGATCCGGCGCGTGGTGGACATAAAGGTATGAACGGGATCTGGGCGGTTGCCGGCTTTTTTGCTTTCGTTCTGACTGCGGTTGCAGTGGCGGGCTGGGCCTACCAACGGTTCACCGAACAGCGCGGCGCACAGGCCCCTGGCGACGCCGGCGGCCAGCAACATCTGGGTGCTGCGCCCTCGGTTGTCGCGAGCCTGTTTCAATCCATCGGCGAGAATTTCCCGGCCGCCAAGAACGACAATAATCCGTATCGCGTCAAACTGGCATCGGCGGGATACCGCTGGCCGTCGGCGTTGCCGATTTTCTACGGCATCAAATGCGGCAGTGCTTTGTTCTTCGCGGGACTGGCTGGAATCGCGGCGCTGGTTTACCGGGGTGACCCGTCCTTCACACCGGTTCCAATGATTTGTGGGCTGGGGTTGGGTTTCCTGCTGCCGGACCGCGTGCTCGACTCCCGCGTGCGCGCTCGCGCCCAACGATTGCGCAGCGCAATTCCGGCGGCGCTCGACCTCATGGTGCTGGCCATGGAAGCCGGCCAATCGCTCGATCAATCGCTCGCCGACGTCAGCCGCGGTCTCAAGCGCACGCACCCTGATCTCGGTGGCGAGTTCGCGCAGCTGTATCTTGAACTCAGAACCGGAAGCAGCCGTGCGGATTCGTTCCGCTCGCTGGGTGTGCGCAATAAAGAGCCGGAACTGCGCAAGCTGTCCAATCTGTTGATCGATAGCGACCGCTATGGCGCGAGTATCGGCCCGGCCCTGCGCTCGCACGCCAAGTACCTGCGAACCCGCTTCCGCCAACAGGCGCAGGAGCGCGCGCGCAAGGTTGGCGTAAAGCTGATCTTTCCCGTGTTCTTCCTGATCTTTCCTTCGGTCCTGCTGGTCACGCTCGGCCCGGCCTGCATGATGATGTACCAGCAGCTCAGCAACTTGCTCAAATAGCCGGCGGCGCTATTTTTCGTCCTTCTTTTCCTTGTCCTCTTTTCTCTTGCCGGTCTTGTCGTCTTTGGGCGCGGGCCTGGCGGCGGGCTGAGCCGCGGGTGTGGATGGCTTAGCCGCCGGCGCGGGCGCCGCTGCCGCGGGAGGTTGCGGCGAAGCTTGCTGGGTGGGCCGTGCTTCGCGCCGGCCTTCGGGCGCTGGACGTTGCTGCTGTTGTGGCGCCGGTGTAGGAGCTGCTGCCGGAGGAGGTTGGGGCGGAGCTTGGGGCGCAGGACGAGCTTCGGGCCGGGCTTCAGGCCGTGCTATCGGCGCAGGGCGTTGCTGAGCTGGGGGTGCCGCTGGGGGAGTGGTCGCCGCGGGGCGCTGGGGCGGAGCTTGCGCGGGCGCAGCTTGCGGCGCCGCACCTCGTACTTGGGGAGCCGCGCTGGGCGTTTGTGCCTGCACTTGGCGCACCTGCGGCCGCGCGGGCGCGGGCTGGCTCTGCCGTATTTGCTGCACCTGCTTCACGTCCAGAGGGCGTCCGTTATTGGCTGCCAGGGCCGCCTGCTTTTGAACGAACGGGACGGGCGGCGGAGGCGGCGTTTTCTTCGCGATCACGGCGCGGCTTTGGAGTGCGGCGGGCGGTTGTGCGACACGCGCGGCGCCTCCTGGGACTGGCGCCTTTACGATGCTTGCGCGCGTCGGCGCAATCGAGACACTCGCTACCACCTGCGCCGATCGCACCGCTTCCGGACGCACCGCGATTGCCGCGCTCTGCACCGGCCTGGCACCCGCGAAAGCTTCCCGCTGCACCGCCACCACGGCGCCGGGCGCGCCTCGGTTCACGTAATTCACCGTGGTTACGTTGACATTGGTGATATTGACGTTGTTCACGATCACGGTGTTGCTCACGTTCACGCGGTTCAGATACGTGGGACTGGTGTGATACGTAGGCACGTAAACTTCGCGCGGCCCGAGTGGGAACCAGGCCACTCCGCCGCCCGCTGCGTCGCCGCCCACCCAGGCCACCAAAGCCGGAGCATACACCGGCCGTTCCGCTACCGGACCCGGCACCCAGCCCCAGTAGTTGCCGACGTAAGCCCAGCGGCCGTAATGGGCCGGCGCGAATCCCCAGGGCGCGTCATCCACCCAGGTCCAACCCCAGGGATCCACCCACACCCAATGTCCAGTGTGATAAGGCGCCCAGCCGGCCGGCGTGCCGTTGGGCACCCAGACGGCGCCATAATCCGGGGTGGTGCGCCACGACCCATATTTATCCAGATCCTGATAACCAATCATTTCGCGCGAGACATAGCGCGCCGAGGGCGACTGATCATCTTTTTGATCGCGTTGCAGGGCGAAGTTGTCCAAGGTATCGGGCGGCGGAGCGCCCACGGTTTGGTAGTTCGGCTGATCGGCGCCGGTAGCCTGCAGCTGTTCGCCGGCATGCACGGTGAAGGCTTGATTCGAACCGGTGACCTCGCCTTCGCCCCCGCGCACGGTGACCTTGGTGAGGGCCGTATCCGGTTTGACGTCAATGCGGTATTCGCCGGGGCGGAGCAGCGAGAAGGCCAGGCTGGGGGTATCCACCTCGACGCTATCCTGGTCGCCGAGCGAGCGGACGCGAATGAGCAGCGTGCCTTCGGTCAGGCGGATCTGCATGTTGGAATCGTCCAGACTCAGGAATTCGAGCGCGGTAGCCGAACCGAGGCGCAAGACTGCGGCGCCGGTCTCGAGTTCCACGGTTCCGGCGAAATCGACGTAGACCTGGTCGCCCGAAGTGAGCGGGCGGTTATAGTCGGCCGGAGCCCAGTCGGGGACGCCCGCCGGCAGGAACGAGGCCGTTCCATATAAGTAGCTCATGCGCGCGACACGTCCGGGCGGATCGTCCTGCGCTGCCAAAAGACACGCCGACGCCGCCGTCGACAAAATGAGTCGTTGAGTAAATGTCATCCCCGTCTCTCCAGTCCCCGAAACCCACCGCTTGAGACAACGATAGCAGACCATCGATGTCGAGACCATGAACCCCGGGTGGGGAGCCGAGTTCGTCGGGGGGCCGGCTTGCGCATCTAACTAGCGCTTTTCACTAAAGAAACGCGCGCCGATCCGATAAGAAAAAACAGGGGGGCGCATCAGGGTGTTAGACGTACTCATCGTGGACGACTCGGCTGCGATTCGAAAGATTCTGCAGCGTGTATTACGGCAAACGGATATTCCGATCGGCGATGTGCATGAAGCCGGTGACGGGGTAGAGGCGTTAGAAAAGATGCGCCAGCAGTCGATCGGCTTGGTCCTTTCCGACATCAACATGCCCAACATGGACGGTCTGGAGTTTCTGACCAAAGTGCGGGCCGAACCAGACTGGCAACGGATTCCGATCGTGATGGTGAGTACGGAAGGAACGCATGCCAAGGTGCTCGAAGCGGTGGAACGGGGCGCCTCGGGCTATGTCCGCAAGCCCTTCACGGCGGAGCAAATCAAGGAAAAGCTGGCGGGATTGCTGTGATCGAACGCACAGCTCGCGACCAGGCGTATTTGGATTCAATTTGACGCGAGGAAGATGATGACTACCCAGGGCGAACCGACACAACCGATTCCAGAAGCGGAACTGGTACAAGCAATCCAGCAAGCCACCGACGAAGTGTTCACGACCATGCTGAACCTGACTCTCACGCCAGGCGACATGTTCGTGGAAAAGGCAGATCCGGCGCCCACCTCGGGCGTGGTGTCGTTGATCGGGCTGGCGGGGACGTGGGTGGGATCGGGCAGCTTGTTCTGCTCGGCTGAGTTTGCGATCAAGATCGCCTCGGCGCTGCTGATGACCGAGTACGAGGCCATGAACGAGGATGTGTTGGACGCGGTAGCGGAGGTGACCAACATGATCATCGGTAACGTGAAAACGGCTTTGGAGAATCGCCTGGGAGCGATGGGGCTGAGCACTCCGACCGTTATCTACGGCCGTAATTTTCAAACGCGCAGCACCGGCACCCAGGAATGGACCGTGGTGCCATTCTTTCTGGACGGCACCCGCATGTGCGTGCAGTTGTGCATTGCGCCCAACACGGATTCAACCAAGAAAACTACGCGGACGGGTTTTCCCATCCCGCACGTGTTGCGCAGCTAGCGGAGTTGAGCGGAGAAAATCATGGCAGCCATTGCAACCACGACACCGAATGCAACCCAGCAGAAAGCCGACCGCCGCACGGGCAAATACATCACCTTCCGGCTGGGGAGCGAAGAGTTCGCGATCCAGGTTTTGCAGGTGCGCGAGATCGTGGGTATTCAGGAAATCACGGCCGTGCCGCAAACGCCGCATGGCGTTAAAGGTGTGATCAATCTGCGCGGAAAGGTGATTCCGGTGGTGGACCTGCGGATCCGGTTCGGCCTGGAGGAGCTCGAATATTCGCAGCGCACTTGCATCATCGTGGTGCAAATTGACGGAGGCGCCGGACGGGTACTGGTGGGCGTGATTGTGGACGCAGTCTCGGAAGTCTTGAATCTGCAGGCCAGTGATATCGAAGATACGCCGGATTTCGGCACCGGCGTCGCCCTGCCGTACTTACTCGGCATGGCCAAGATCAAGGGCAAGGTCAAGATCCTGCTCGACATTAACGCTGCGCTGTCGTCGCAAGAGATCGCGGGGCTGGGGTTTTGAGAAGCGCGCGCAAGGAGAGCAAGAGCAATGGCCGTCGACTCCGATCATAAATCCGTGGGGGGCGTCCAGACGCCGGCGGCGAATCCGCTCGCGAGCGATCCGGAGCTGATGAACGATTTCATCCTGGAGTCGCGCGAACATCTGACCGGCATCGAGTTGCAGTTGCTGACCCTCGATCAGGATCCTCTCAACTCGGAAGCCTTGCACGCCATCTTCCGTGGATTTCACACCATCAAGGGGATGGCGGGCTTTTTGGATTTAGACGCTATACGCGACTTGGCCCACGAAGTGGAGACAGTGCTAGACCTGGCCAGAAACTTCAAGCTTGCGATCACGCCGACCATCATCGACCGGATTCTCGAGAGCAAAGACTATCTCAACACCTGGATGAATGAGCTGGAAGGCCTGCTGCACGGCGGTAAAACGCCGGTCCCACCGGAAGCGGGCGGCCTGCTCGACGCCATCCGGGCATTAATTGGCGGAAATGCAAGTATTGGCGGCCCGGCGCCGCAGTTGCCCGCGGTGTCGCCAGTCTTTCCCGCGCCGGAGGTGGTTGCAGGCGTGGTCGCGGGGAATGTCGAGACCGAAGCTCCCTCTGCCGGCTTACTCGAACTGGCGCGCGAGCTGGCCGCGCCCTCGACTCCGGAGGGCCCCGCGGACGTGGCTGCGGCCGAGAATCCGGAAGCCGCCAAAGTGATCGAATCCAAGCACATCGGCGCGCGGTCCATCAAGGTGGAGACGGCCAAGCTCGACTATCTGGTGGACATGGTGGGAGAGATGGTGATCGCGCAGTCGTTGGTGCGGCACGATCCGGATCTCGCGATCGGGCTGAAGCCGCGTCTGGCGCGCAATCTCTCGCAATTGACGCGCATCACCGACGATGTGCAGCGCACCGCCATGTCGATGCGCATGATTCCGGTGGGGCAACTGTTCCAGAAAACGTCGCGGCTGGTGCGGGATCTTTCGCGCAAGGCGGGCAAGCAGGTGGAACTGGTGCTGGCGGGCGAGGAGACCGAACTCGACCGCAATATCGTCGAGGAGTTGGCTGATCCGCTGATGCACATGGTGCGGAACTCGGTGGATCATGGCATCGAGACGCCGGAGGAACGGGAGCGGACGGGAAAATCGCCGGTGGCGCGGGTGACCCTCAAGGCCGGTCACCAGGCGGGCTATATCGTCATCGAAATCAGCGACGACGGCCGCGGACTGCCGCGCGAAAAAATCCTGAAAAAGGCACGGGAGAAGAACCTGATCGCAGCCAACGACGAGCCTTCGGAAAGCGAAATCTTCGCTCTGATTTTTCATCCCGGGTTTTCGACGGCTGACAAAATTACCGACGTTTCCGGCCGTGGCGTGGGAATGGACGTCGTCAAGAAGCAGTTGCAGAAGCTGCGCGGCAAAATCGATGTGATCTCCAAAGCCGGCCAGGGGACCACATTCCTGCTGAAGCTTCCGCTGACGCTGGCCATTATCGATGGCCTGGTGGTCGGGGTGGGCGATCAGCGCTACGTGGTTCCGCTGTTCGCGGTGCGGGAAATGATGAAGCCGGCCGAGGAGGCCATCTCCACCATCCACGGCCGGCAGGAAATGGCCATGGTGCGCGGAAACCTGTTGCCCTTGATCCGTCTGCACCAGCGGTTCAATATCAAGCCGCGGCACGAACTGCCTTGGGAAAGTCTGCTGATTGTGTCTGAGAGCGGTGGAAAGCAGTTTTGCCTGATGGTGGACGAGTTGATCGGCAAACAGGAGGTCGTGATCAAGAGTCTGGGCGACAGCATGCGGCATATTGCGGGCGTGGCGGGCGGGGCGATACTAGGCGACGGCCGGGTGGGGCTGATTCTCGATCCAGAAGGCCTCTTCGGAGCGAACCGTGGCGAATGAGGTTGTATTCGCGGAGGGCGCCGCGCTGAAGCTCACCGCGGAGGAATTCCGCCAGATCAGCGATCTGGCCTACCAGCGATTCGGACTGGACTTGAAGCGCGGCAAAGAAGCGCTGGTGGCGGCACGCCTGGGAAAGAAGCTGCGCAAGCTCGGTTTCGAGACCTTCGCCGAGTATCATCGCCACGTGCTGGCCGACTCGACCGGCGAAGCGCTCATCGAGCTGATCGACGCGCTCACCACCAACCACACCAGCTTTCTCCGCGAGCGGGCGCATTTTGAATTCCTGGCGCGCGCGGCGAACGAAGAATTCCGCGAGGTTTCCACGCTGCGTATCTGGAGCGCGGCCTGTTCGAGCGGCGAAGAGCCTTATTCCATCGCCATGTGTTTGTCGGAAGCTCTGAAGTCGTCCTCCCGGCAATTTCGTATTCGCGCCACCGATATCTCGACCCGGGTTCTGGCCGCCGCCGCCCGAGGGGTTTATCCGGCCGCGCGTTTTGAAGAAGTGCCGGATGCCTGGCGCCGCTCCTACCTGCTGCGCGGGCAGGGCGAATCGCAGGGATTCTTCAAGTTAAAACCCGATCTGGTCCAGCGCATCGAATTCGAACGGCTCAACCTGATCGAGCCATTTCCGCCAAAGGGCCTGTTTCACGTGATCTTTTGCCGCAACGTCATGATGTATTTCGACAAGGCGACGCAGCAGGACATCGTGCGGCGATTGGGCGCCTGTCTCGAGCGGGGAGGCTATCTATTCGTGGGCCATTCAGAATCGCTGACCGGCATCGAGCACGCGCTTGAGTACGTGCGTCCGGCCACCTATCGCAACCAAAAGCCGGAAGGCGGATCGAAGCTTTGGCGGTGAAAAAATCATGGCGCTAAGTTCGCTCATTGTCGGCATTTCCGATTGCAAAGTGACGCGCGACGCCGAGTCGGTGCTGGTAACTTACGCGCTCGGCTCTTGCATCGCGGTAGCCATGCACGATCCGGTCACCAAGGTGAGCGGTTTGTTGCACTACATGCTGCCTGAGTCGGCCATTGATGCGAGCAAAGCCCAACAGAACCCTTTTATGTTCGCCGACACCGGGATCCCGCGTTTGATGGACTCGCTCAAAGCCGCCGGTGGCGAGGGCAAGCGGATGGTGGTGCAACTGACCGGAGGCGCGGCGGTGCTCGACAGCCAGGGAGTCTTTCAGATCGGCAAGCGCAACTACCTGGCCGCGCGGAAGATCCTGTGGAAGGCCGGGATTCTGATCGCGGCCGAAGCGGTGGGCGGAGAGGTTTCCCGCACCACGCGCCTGGAGGTGGGCACGGGCCGCCTGTGGGTTCGTGAAGGAGGCGGCATCGAACGGGAACTGGTGCGGAAGCAGGCAGCGCCGAAGGCTGTCGAAAGGCAATGAGGAGCGAGCAATGGCGTACTCTGTCCTGATCGTGGATGATTCGCCGGTGATGCGCACTTTCATCCGGCGCGTGCTGGCTCTGTCCGGATTCGAGGTGGGCGAATGCACCGAGGCCGGCAACGGCGAGGAAGCCCTGGCTATGTTGAGCACACATCAGGTGGACGTGATCCTCACCGATATCAACATGCCCCGCATGAACGGCGAAGAGCTGTTGCGCAGGCTCGAGGCCGACGGTGTTCTCAAGAAGATTCCCGCGCTTGTGATTTCGACCGATGCAACGAAGGAACGGATTCTTCGGATGCTGGCGCTGGGCGCGGAAGGCTACATGTCCAAGCCGTTCACGCCGGAAAGTTTGCGCGAAGAGTTGGAACGAGTCTTAGGAGATCGCAATGCGGGAGATCGAAATGCAACCAGAGCTTGAACAACCGGAGCAACAATCTCCCCCCGAGCAGCAATCCCCGATGGATCAGGTGCTGCAGCACGTCGCGGCCGAGGTGCTGGAGACGATGTTCTTCACCGAGGCCGAACTCGCGGATTGCGAACATACCTGGTTGGAGGCTGCCTCCTCGGCCCGTATCGGATTTGAAGGATCGCACTTCGGAGAAATGTTATTTGGTCTCTCGGCGGAGGCGGTGGATCCCATCGCGGCATCTTTCCTCGGCCTCGACCCGGCGGAACTCACCGTTGCGCAGCGCGGCCAAGTGATCCAGGAACTGACCAACATACTTTGCGGGGCGATGGTGAGTCATCTGTGGCCCGAGTCGAGGCTATCGATTGCGTCTCCGGAACTGACCTCCTGGCAGGAATGGGCGGCGGAAGGGACACTGCACCGTTGCTTTGCGATCCCCGAAGGAAGGCTAGCGATTTCGATCCGGCTGCTTCCACGGCCGCACCCGCCGGGCAACGAGTCGTAGCGTCGGGCTGGTGCAAGATTCAACATGGCAGCCGAGCGTAAAATCCGGGTACTGATCGTGGACGACTCGGCCATTGTCCGCAAGATGCTGGCTGAAGCTCTGGCATCCGAGCCGGATCTCGAAGTGGTGGGCACGGCGCCCGATCCGTACGTCGCCCGAGACAAGATTCTCAGCCTGCGTCCGGACGTGCTGACGCTCGACGTCGAGATGCCGCGCATGGACGGCCTTACGTTCTTGAAGAAGCTGATGCGGTTCCATCCACTGCCGGTAATCATCATCAGTTCCCTCGCGCAATCCTCCAGCCAAACGGCGCTCGAGGCGCTGCAATGCGGGGCGGTGGAGGTGCTGGCCAAGCCCGGCGGCCCCTATTCGGTCGGGGAGCTGAAGCAGGATCTGCCGCAAAAGGTGCGCGCGGCGGCGCAGGCGCGCGTGGGACTAGCAAAGCCACAATTGGCGCGCCCGCTGGCGGTTCCGTTGGTGCTATCGGGAGCCAGCACCTCCACCGTGATTGCGATCGGTGCGTCTACGGGAGGAACGGAGGCGATTCGCGAAGTGCTGACCGCAATGCCCGCGAATATGCCGGGTATTGTAATCGTGCAACACATTCCTCCAGTGTTTTCGCTGGCTTTCGCGAACCGGTTGAATGACTTGTGCAAGCTGCGCGTGAAGGAAGCGGCGGATGGCGACCGGGTCACGTCCGGACTGGTCTTGATTGCTCCGGGAAATTTTCACATGACGCTGGTTAAAGCGGGCGGCGAGTATCGGGTCTCCATTCAGGACGGGCCGCGCGTGTGCTACCAGCGGCCCTCGGTCGACGTGTTATTTGAATCGGTCGCTAACGTCGCCAAGAGCGACGCCATTGGAGCGATTCTCACCGGGATGGGTTCCGACGGTGCGCAAGGCTTGCTCAGGATGAAGCGGGCCGGGGCGCGCACCATCGCCCAGGACGAAGCCAGTTGCGTGGTGTTCGGGATGCCGCGCGAGGCCATCCGGATGGGGGGCGTGGACCGGGTGTTGCCGCTCAATCGCGTGGCCGCGGAATTAACTGCGCTGAGCGCCATGATTACACGATGATCTGCACGTTGAAAGGATAGTTTATGACGATCGGGAAGAAATTGATGGTCGGATTCACCGCGCTGCTGGTGGTAGCGCTCGGGTTGGCGGGCGCCTATTTGTATTCGGTGGCAAGCTTGGGCGGAGCGCTCAGGACGGCGACGGACGTGACCGCGAAAAAAGTGTTGTTGATGACGGAGCTAGAAGCCCAATTGTTCCGATTGCGGAGTTGCCAGAGAGGTGTCATGTTGTTCTCGCTCGAGAATCTTCCCGAGAAAGCACAGAGCAACAAACAGGAGTTTGAGACACGCGCCGCCGCCGTGGAGACGCTCATGAGCCAGATCAAGCCGCTCCTGAGTCTCGAGAGAGGCCGCAACGATATCGCGACGATGGAGAGCGAACTAACGAACTTCAAGGGTTACTTCGAACAGGTGGCGGCGAAGGCCATGGCGGGCGATGCCAAAGGAGCTTTGCAAGTATATACGGAGCAATCCGCGAAGTCGCTGGACTCGCTTGAGGCGCTGGCGCGCGGTCTGGTCGAAAGGCAGGAACAGTTAATGCGGGACAGTTCGCTCGAGGGGGCCCGCGCATCCTCACAGGCGCATTGGACAGCCTACATCCTTCTGATCGCCGCAGTCGCGATCGCGCCTTTCGTTCTAATCGCAATCGCGCGCACCACGCGGCAACTGCGAGGAGTGGCAGCCGGCCTGGCCGACGGCGCCGAACAGATCACCAGCGCCTCCTCCCAAGTGGCTTCTTCCAGTCAAACGCTGGCACAGGGCGCCTCCGAGCAGGCCGCCTCGCTCGAAGAGACATCTTCGTCGAGCGAACAGATCACTTCCATGACACGCAAGAACGCCGAAAATTCGCAAGCCGCCGCAGGTGTAATGACGGAAGTGGATCAGCGAGTGGCGGAGGGCAATCGCACACTGGAAGAAATGCTCCAATCGATGCGGGAGATCACCGGATCGAGCGACAAGATTTCCAAGATCATCAAAGTGATCGACGAAATCGCATTCCAGACCAATATTCTCGCGCTCAACGCCGCCGTGGAGGCTGCACGCGCGGGCGAAGCGGGCATGGGATTCGCCGTGGTGGCCGATGAAGTCCGCAGCCTGGCGCAACGCTCGGCGCAGGCGGCGAAAGATACTGCGGCTCTGATCGAAGAGTCCATCACAAAATCCAATGAGGGCAGCCGGCGGCTGGAACATGTCGCCCAAGTGATCCACGCGATTACCGAGAGCGCCGCCAAGGTCAAGACTCTAGTGGACGAAGTAAATCTTGGCAGCCAGGAGCAGGCGCGCGGCATTGAACACATCTCCAAATCGATCGCTGAGATGGACCGTGTCACACAGTCCAACGCGGCTAGCGCCGAGCAGAGCGCGTCAGCGAGCGAAGAAATGTCGGCGCAAGCCGAAGCTCTGCAAAACATCGCGAGAGAATTGCAAACACTGGTCGGCGGCGGAGACGGGAGCGAGGATCGGACGACCATTTCCGCGCCTTCCGCCACATCCCGCCGTCAGGCCGCGATCCCATCCGCTCCCAAGACCAAGGACCTGGCCGCTCTGCGCTCGGCCGTCTCGCCAGGACGCAGCAGCGCCGCGCGAAACCCGGCCATTGGCCAACAGCAGATCCCGCTCGAAGGCGACTTTGTGAAAATGTAGCTGGTAGTCCCAGTACAATTGCCGTTCCGTTAGTGCCGCTTGTTCTTGCGCTCCCGGCTGCGCGCCAGTAGACTGAAACGGAACGCGATGTTGCTCCGTTTTGCTTTGGTCTCGGCGATTGCGGCCATCCCCTCGGTGTCGATGGCTCAAGACGGAGAAAAGCCTGTTTGCAATTCCCAAATCCAAGGACAGATGTGGCCCGACGCGGCCAATCACGATCGCGCGCTGATTTCGCGGCTGGTGCGCTGCGGTGAACTTCTCATTTGCGTTCGGGGCGCTTGGCACTACCACTGGGAAGCGGCCAGTGTCCGAGTCGATCAGCTCGGACGCGGGGCGAAGTCGAAGCAATCCCCACCTAGCGGCTGCGAAATTCAACCGGTAGCCGATAACACTACCGCGATTCCCGTTCCTTCGAACGGAAACTGAGCGCGGCACACCTAGAGCCGCTGGCGGACCGGACCGGGCGGCGGGAGCCAGAAACCTGCTAGGCTGAAGAGTCGGAAGAATTTGAACATCGAGGTGGGTTCCGTTGGCTGAAGTTCAACTGCATGATGGCGAAAGCCTGGAAAGCGCACTGAAGCGCTTCAAGCGAAAAGTCCTGCAAGAGGACATTATCAAGGATATTAAGCGGCACGCGTTCTATTTGAAGCCGGGCCAGAAGAAGCGAGTCAAGGCTGCCCTGGCACGGAAGCGCGCGCGCAAAAAGCGTCCAAGGGACGGCGAACCAGATCGCGGTCCATCCTAAAGCGGCCCGCAATCCAGATCAGTGCGCTAGCGGTCCGATGCTACGATAAAACTACCGAGCTCGCCCGCCATGAAATGCAAGATCTGCGACACCCGTAAGCCGCGCCGTTATTGCCCCGGCGTCAGCGGAGAAATCTGCTCGCTGTGTTGCGGCAACGAACGCGAAGTAACCATTAGCTGCCCGTTCGAATGCCCCTACCTCAGGGAGGCGCGACTGCATGAAAAGCCTCACAGTCTGAATCCGGACGAAGTCCCGAACCGGGACATCCACGTCACGGAGCAATTTCTGCGCGAACATGAACCGCTTCTGATGTTCTTGTCCTCTCACCTGCTGGACGCTTCGCTTAGCGCCGCCGGGGCGGTCGATTCCGATGTCCGCGAAGCCCTGCAATCGCTGATTCGCACGTACCGCACGCTCGAAAGCGGACTGTACTACGAAACGCGCCCCGCCAATCTTATCGCCGCCGGAATTCATCAGCGCATGCAGGAAGCGGTGGAAATCCTGCGCAAGGAACTCGCCGAAAAGAACGCTACGCCTCTGCGCGGCGCCGAAATCTTGGGGACACTCGTGTTTTTGGAACGCGTGGAGCTGAATCAAAATAACGGCCGGCCGCGCGGCCGCGCTTTCCTCGACTACCTGCGCGTCTACTTTCCTCAGAATCCGGAGAGCATCGCGCCTCCGGCCTCGTTGATCCAAGTTTGAAAACACCAGGTATGACCGGATTCGTCGTATTCGCTCACGGATCGCGCATCGAAAGCGCCAATCAATCCGTGCGCGATGTGGTTTCCAAAATGGCTGCTTCTGGCGCTCACGCGGTTGAAGCTGCGTTCCTCGAACTTGGCGAGCCTGATCTTGCCGGCGCAACTCGACTGTTGATCGCACGCGGCGCACAGCGCATCGTCGTAATCCCCTATTTCCTCACCCTCGGCACGCACATGCAGCGCGACCTCCCGCGCCTCGCCGAAGCCGCTTCCCGCGCTCACGGCAATATCGAAATTCGGATCACCGCGCCGCTCGATGGACACCCGGCGCTGGTTGAAGCGCTGCTCGATCGCGCCGCCGAAGCGCTGGATCGCGTATGAAAGCGACCGTCGTCGAGTTCCACGACATCGCTCCCGAAGTCCGCCACTTCGTCTTTGAAGTCGCCGGCGTCCAGCAGCTCCATTTCAAACCCGGCCAATTCGTATCGCTGAACGAGACGCTCAACGGCAAGAAGATCACGCGGCCTTACTCCATCGTCTCGCTGCCCGATGGCAATCGCTTCGAGCTCTGCCTCAATCTGGTGCACGAAGGCGCATTCACACCGCATCTGTTCGCGATGCAGCCGGGCGATTCCATTGAGACGTCCGCGCCGCTCGGCTTCTTCACGGTACGCGACCCCGCCAAGGACGCGCTGTTCATCGCCACCGGCACCGGCATCGCGCCCTTTCGCTCCATGGCGCCCGGCTATCTCTCGCATCCGCACGCGAAACAACTCACCCTCTTGTTCGGCGTTCGTCACGAACACACGATCTACTATCGTGGCGATTTCGATGCGCTCGCCCGCGAGCATTCCAACTTTCGTTTTTGGCCGGTGCTCAGCCGCGCGGATTCTTCTTGGAGCGGCCGCAGCGGTCATGTGCAAAATCATTTGGGGGAAGCGCTCGGCGGACGCACCGATCTCGATGTCTACATCTGCGGCCTCAAGGCGATGGTCGACGACGTCCGCGGTATCCTCAAAGAGTTAGGCTTCGATCGCAAACAGATCATTTTCGAAAAGTACGATTAACGAATGAATCGCACAATTGCGCTGACCCTCGGCATGGTGATGATCTTCGCCATCACTGTGGCCGTGCTGCTCACCGTGATGCCTGGGCCGCACAAGTCAACGGACTACCTGGTCATTGGCTGCGTGGCGACGCTGCTCTGTTTGCTACTGCTGTTCGTGGTGCTGATCAACGCGCCCAAACGCCCGGATACTAAGCCGCACGAAACCGAGCCGCGACCGTAAGGAAGTGGCTTAAGCTCTCCGCACTTCGACGGCCCTGTAAACTTCTTTGGTCTGCTCCAGACTCGCGAATTCCAGCCCCGGCAATTTTGCAGACGCCGTTCCCGCCGCCACGGCCCAGCGCACGCAATCGGCGAAATCTTTTCGTTTCGTCGCGGCCCACACATACGCCGCTGCCAGCGCATCTCCGGCGCCCAACGGCGAGACCGCGTCGGTTCGCGGTGGAATCACTTCCAGCAACTGATTCTCGTTTACCGCTACTACACCGCGCCCGCCCAGCGACAGCATCACGGCGTCCGCGCCCATCGCTTTGATTCGCTGCGCGGCTTCCAGAAACTGCGCCCGCGTGATCAGCGCCCGGTTCAACAAACGTTCCGCTTCCGGCTGATTCGGACTCACGATCGACGGTCCTGCTTCAATGCCGTGCAACAACGCGTCGCTATCTGTATCAAGCAGCGTTTTCACTTTGCGCTCGCGCGCCATCCCAATCAGCTTGGTGTAAAAATCAGTGGACACGCCCGGCGGAATGCTGCCGCACAGCATCAGCCAGGTAGCGGATTCCAACCGGCTTGCCACGGCCTTCTCCACGCGCAAGAGCTCCTCAGGCGTGATGACCGGGCCTTGCTCGTTTAATCGCAGCGCGAGCCCTTGCTTATCGGTGATGGTCAGGTTGACGCGGCTCTCGTTGTGAATCGGAACCACTTTCACCGGGAACCCGGCCTTCGCCGCCAGCTTCTCTAGCCGTTGCCCGCTTGCGCCGCCCGAAGTGACAACAGCGAGCGTTTTTGCTCCGAACGAATCGAGCACGCGCGATGCGTTCATTCCGCGCCCGCCGGCCGAGTCACTGCGCGAAAGAATATATGCCCGATCTTCGAAAACCAGCCGATCGACTTGGATGTTGCGATCAACCGACGGGTTGATCGTTACGGTGAGTATCAACCCTCAATGTTACCCTGAATTTTGCAGCGCCATCCTCAATTCCAAGCCTACCTGGCGCTGGCCGCGGTCTGCTTTTTCTGGGGCACAACATATCTCGGCATTCGCATCGCCGACGAAACCATCGACCCCGCGGTTCTCATGTGCCTGCGCTACTCCATCTCCGGAATTATCCTGCTAGCCGTCGCATATTTTTCCAAAGCTCATCTGCCCTCCGGCCGCGAACTTTGGTATTCGACGCTTTTCGGCGTCATGATCATCGGCGGCGGCACTGGATGCCTGGTCTTCGCCGAACAGTGGGTGCCCAGCGGCTTGGCTGCGGTCTTCATCACGCTGTCGCCATTCTGGATGACCGGCATCGACGCGCTTATACCCGGTGGCGAGCGTCTGCACGGCCCCACCAGTTTGGCGATGCTCGTAGGCCTGGCGGGCACCACGCTCCTCGTCGCTCCCGAAATCGTTCGCGAAGGTTTCAGCGGTCCGCTGCTGCGCGGATTCTTGTTGCTGCAAGCGGGCTGTGCTGCCTGGTGCCTCGGCTCCATTCTCCAGCGGCGTCATCAGACCACCGCGCATGCCGTCGTCACCGGGGCGGTGCAGCAACTCGCAACGGGGCTCGCGTTTTTGGTGCCCGCGATGTTGTCGAAGCCGCATCCGTCCACCTGGAGCACGCGCAGCATCGGCGCAATTATTTATCTGGTGATCTTCGGTTCCATCGTCGGATATAGCGCCTACATCATCGCGCTCGAGCGGCTGCCGGTTTCGGTAGTGAGCATTTACAACTACATCAATCCGGTGATCGCCGTTTGTCTCGGCTGGCTTTTCTTTCGCGAACACATCGGATTGCAGGAAGTGACCGCGATGCTGATCATTTTTTTCGGCGTGGCGCTGGTGAAACGCTATTCCCGGCCACCTTCTCCAAAGCCGGCTCGAGCCTCTGTGGCTTCGTGAGCACGGCTTCGAACAAATCGCCAGTGCGCTCAAATCGTTCGAGTGCATTGTGGATATTGAATTGCCCGGGGTCCAGGCCCGCCTTCACTTCCGGCCAATCGAGCGGCGTGGAAACCGGAGCACCCGGATGCGCGCGCAGAACATACGGCGCGGCAATTGTTTTGGCGCTCGAAATCTGCAGGTAATCGAAATAGACCTTGGCCTTTTTGCGGGCCGACACCGTGCGAGGCGTGGTGAACAGATCCGGCTTCTGATTGATCACCAAAACCGAGAGCAACTCGGCGAACGACCGCACCTGTTCGTATGTGTACATTGGCTCCAGTGGGATGTAGATATGCATTCCGTCGCCGCCCGTGGTTTTGGGGTAGCCCGCCATCCCGATCGAGTCCAGCGTGTTCTTGACCAGTAACGCCGCTTCCACAATCTGACTGTATGGGCAGCCTTCGGTGGGATCGAGATCGATCAACGCGAAGTCTGGATGCTCGAGCGATCCAATCCGGCTCATCCATGGATTCTGGTCGATACAGGCCAGATTCGCGAGATAGACCAACGTCGCGCGATCGTTGCAGATGATGTAGTGAATCTTGTCCTGATTGTGGTCCGAGAAAATCGGCTCCAGTCGAACCCAATCCGGAACTTTGTCCTCGGCATCTTTTTGAAAGAAGAACTGCTCGTGGATGCCGTTCGGATAGCGTTTCAGCGAGAGCGGCCGATCGCGCAAATGCGGAAGAATCAGCGGCGCAACCGCGTTGTAGTAGTTGATAACGTCGCGCTTGGTGATGCCTTCGCCGGGATAAAATATTTTGTTGAGATTCGTAAGCTTGAGTCGCTGTCCATCGATTTGGAGCAAGAGATCGTTCGGTGAGTCCTTGGGAACGAGCATCTCGGGCCGAGCCTCCTGCGATTCCCTTGGCTCCTTATCCGGCCGGAGCGTCATGAAAACGGGTGCGCGCAGCAAGCCGTCGGGAGTGATTTCGAGATACTTGATTTCGGCAACTAATTCCGGCCGCACCCAGGTAACGTCGCGCAGCGCCTTCACCGTTCCAGTGAACGGGCTCTTCTTCACGATCAGCGGTTCGAGTTTCGCGAAAATCTCTTTGAGCGTTTTCTCGTTGAATCCCGTCCCCACTTGCCCGGCATGAATCAGTTTGTCGCCATCGAAACGGCCCAGCACCAGCGAGCTGAAATAGTCCCGCTCGCCGTGCGTGAACCCGCCGATGACGAAATCGTCGGAGGTATTGATCTTGATCTTCAGCCAGTCCCTGCTGCGGCGTCCTTCGTATTTGCTCGTACGCGTCTTCGCGACAATTCCTTCCAAACCGTTGGCGCGCGCGGCTTCGAGCATCGCGTTGCCGTCCACAGTGAAGTAATCGGAAACATGAATACGTTCAGACGGCGCCACGATTTCCGCCAGCAGCCGCTTGCGTTCTTCCAGCGGCGCGCCACGCAAGTCGTATCCATCGAGGTACAGCAGGTCGAACAGGAACAAATGTACCGGGGTGGATCGCGAAAGATGCGCGATCGCGTTGGCGTCGGCCACCGAAATCCTCGGTTGAATCAAATTGAAGCTCGACCGGCCTTGCTCGTCCAACACCGCGATTTCGCCGTCGAGAATCGCTTGCGACGCCTTCACGTGTCGAGGCAGAACGCTCAGCTCGGGATATTGTTGTTCGCAGCGTTTTTGCGTGCGCGAAAAGATGCGCAGTTCATTGGCACCTTGATCACCCCCGATAAAACACAATGCCCGAACGCCATCCCATTTCACTTCGTAGAGCCATGCGTCGCCGGTTGGCGGCCGCTCGGCAATAGTCGCGAGCATCGGGGACACAGCTCTCGGCATCGGCGATTGCACGGCGCCGGGCGGCATCACGTGGGTGGTTGGTTGTTGGTTGTTAGTTGTTGGTATGAGATTCTCTGCGATCTCCTGCTGCGTTCGGCCCGTGAGCACGCTGCGCGCGTGATCTTCAATGTTCCAGCCCGGCTTGGCTTCCGCATCCTTCTTTTTGATCAGCAGCCATTCGTTGCCCTTGCCGCGCCCCTTCATGAGCACCAGCGCGAATTCGCCGCGCAGTTTTTCTCCGTGCAGCCGAAACTTGAAATCGCCGCGTGCGATCTGCGCCAACGCGGGCGCATCGCCCAGCAACTCGTAACTGCCTCGATCCCACAACATCACGCTGCCGCCGCCGTACTCGCCCTTCGGAATGTTGCCCTCGAAGCTGCCGTAATCGAGCGGATGATCCTCCACGTGCATCGCCAGGTTTTTCGCCAAAGGCTCCAAACTCGGGCCTTTCGGAACCGCCCATGACTTCAGCGTCCCGTCTACTTCCAGGCGAAAGTCGTAATGCAAGCGAGTCGCATCGTGGCGCTGAACGCAAAAGTAATTTCCTGCGGGCGACGATTGCGCGCGCGGCTCCGGCTCCGGCGTTTTGTCAAAGGACCGCTTGCGGCCATATTCCTTCAGCGACATTCCACTTCCGCAGTATACTGGGCCTTATGCCTGCGCGCGCGATCCGATTCCTCTCCAGCGTGTTGGCTATCTTTCTCCTTTTTCAGCCATTCGCGTCGCTCGCATTTGCCTCGACGGATTCCGCGGCCTGCTGCTGCAACGGAAAGAGCGCGATGTGCTGCCGGAGATCGCAGCATGCGTCGGGCCCGGCGTTCACCTCGCGCGATTGCGGCGGGCAGTGTCATATTTCGGTTCGCCAGAGCCAGCCAGTTGCAGAGTCTCTCGCCGCCGCCGCGCCGAGTATAGAACTGGCGCCTGCACTCTTGCCGGTGCTCCTGCGGCCATCTTGGATCCCTTCCGCTCGTCACGACGCCGCACTTTTCGAACGTCCTCCTCCTTCCACCCTCTAACTCCACGCAGTCACATTTGAAGACCTATTGGGGAGGATTTATGTGGAAGCTTGTCTTCTGTTTGGTTTTGCCCTGTCTGCTGCAGGCAGCAATTTTCGGAAGAATTCAGGGAATTGTGCACGACCCGCAACATCGGCCCGTGGCCGGAGCGTCGGTGAAGCTGCAAGCGATCACCTCTGACTATTCTCAAACCGCGCAAGCGAACGATGACGGCGAGTTCTCGTTCTCGAGCGTTCCGGTTGGCGATTACAAGATCACAGTCACTGAGCCCAAGTTCGAAACCGCGGTGCAGAACGTCACAGTGCAATCCAACTCATCGCCGATTCTTCATTTTCAACTCGAGATCGCCGCGCTGAGTCAATCAACCGTGGTTTCCGCTGAACCCGAAGCTGTCAGTACGGATTCGGTAACCCCGACCACTCTGATCAATCGCGAGGATATCGCGCAAACACCCGGCGCCGACCGTACCAACAGCTTGGCGATGATCACCGACTTCACGCCCGGTGCTTACGTAACTCACGACATGCTGCACATGCGCGGCGGCCATCAGGTGGATTGGCTCATTGATGGCGTGCCGGTGCCCAATACCAATATCGCGAGCAATCTTGGGCCGCAGATCGACCCTAAGGACATCGATTATCTCGAAGTGCAGCGAGGCAGCTACGATGCCGAGTATGGTGACCGGACGTATGGGGTGTTCAATATCGTGCCCCGCACCGGATTCGAGCGTGACAATGAAGCCGAGCTCGTTACTTCTTTCGGTAATTGGTATCAAACCAACGATCAATTCAATTTCGGCGGGCACACCAAGCGCTTTGCGTATTACGCGAGTTTCAACGGCAATCGCAGCGACTTCGGATTGCAGCCTCCGATTGGGCAAGTGGTTCATGACGCCGAGAACGGATACGGGGGATTCGCGTCCTTCATATTCAACGCCAGTCCATCGAATCAATTTCGCCTAATTGCTTCGTTGCGCCAGGATTATTATCAGATCCCTATCGACCCGAATCCCAATTCATCCGGAAATCAGGTTTATCCAAGCTTCGGCCTTCACGATAGTGAGCGTGAACCCGATGGTTACATCACCTTCTCCTGGATTCACACATTCAATCCCAATCTGCTGCTCACTGTTTCCCCTTTCTATCATTACAACCAGGCCGCCTATAATGGTTCGCCGAATGATTTCCCGGTGATCACCAACGTGAGTCAGACGGCCAATTATGCCGGAGCGCAAGCGAGCCTGAACGCGACCGTTCTAAAGAACAACAATATTCAAGTGGGGGTGTATGGATTCGCCCAACACCAAGCCAATTACTTCAATAATGTTTTCACCGATTGCGGCATCAACTGCCAGAACTTCGGATCCTCCTCGGGCGCTGTCACCGGCGGGCTCGCCGAGGTGTTTCTGAGTGATCGTTTCAAGGTGACCTCCTGGCTAACTCTGATTGCCGGATTTCGCTATTCGCATTTCAACTCCGGCTCAGTAGGCGGCGGGGCCCAGCGGGCTGTTGTCGAGAATGTGCCCGACCCGCGCTTTGGCGTGGCCCTCAGAATTCCACGGCTGAACTGGGTATTTCGCGGCTTTTACGGCGTGTTTTACCAGCCTCCTCCATTGCTTACTGCAACCGGTCCGCTGATCGACTTAGCCAATAGCCAGAGCCTGACCTTCGGCTCGCTGCGCGGCGAGCGCGATCACGAATATCAGTTCGGCGTCGCGATTCCGTGGCACGGTTGGGTGCTCGATGTCGACAGCTTTCAAACCAGCTCGAGAAATTGGCTGGACCACAGTAATATCGGTGAATCAAATCTGTTCTGGCCGCTCACGTGGGATTACGCCTTGATACAGGGTTGGGAAACCACGCTGCGTTCCCCGCGACTCTGGCGCCGCGCGCAAGCTCACGTTGCCTATTCCAATCAGATTGCGCAAGCCTCGTCGCCGTTCACTGGAGGCTTGATCTGTCCCGTTCCAGCGCCCCCCGATTGCCAGCCACCCCCAGGATTATCACCGGTGGATCACGATCAGCGAAATACATTGAACTTCGGCGCCAATGCAAGTCTTCCCTGGAACGTGTTCGCTTCGACGAATATTTACTACGGCTCTGGATTCACTAACGGATTGCCCGACGCGGAATATCCGGGGAATTACCTGCCTCAGCATACGACTTTCGATATATCGCTCGGAAAGAGCTTCGGCGAGAAAGAAAAGTATCGGCTTTCGTTGACTGCTCTGAATGTGGCGAACCGTCGCGTCCTGCTCGATAATAGCCTGACCTTCGGAGGATTCCACTATAACGATCCGAGGGAAATCTATGTCGAATTCCGTTGGAGATTTCACTATTGAAGGCTTAGTCTGAGTCTCACCAACTCCACGTGTAACCGATGCTGGAGGTTGTGTACCAAGGCACCGTCACAACTTTGCCGTAACTCTCCTGAATCCAGACGGAGCTGTGACGAGTGAAGTGAATGATCGCTCCCAGCGACAAGCTGCTATCCAGACGGTTTTGCAGGCGAGGATTGCCGGTATAAGTTGTGATCCCCGTCTGGATCCACGTATAGCCAGTGAGACGTTTCGTCGCGGGCAGCGGAAAGTTTTTCATGAGCCCGACCGATTCGGTATGTTCGCCGAAAGCGGTGTGCAGGAAGCCATGCGTTCCACTGTTCTCGTACATATACCCGAACGTCAGTTCATCGCCGAAAAAGTCCTTCTTCAAGAAATCGAACATGTGGCCGATTCCGATGCTGTAATTCGCTCGAGGAACTAATCCGGGGCGATCGAAGTCGGAACCAAGCATGACAAACAGGTCGTTGGTCGCGCCCGGCCCGCCCATTCCGGGCATTCCGGCCATTTCAGCGGACCGAGTGGACTCCTGCTCCTGCGCGTAAACGACTGTGGGAGCCGTGAACAGGTTGATCATTAAGGCGCCGCCAAAAATGACGGCGGCAAGAAACTGGAATTTCATTGTCTAAATCTCCTAACTTTCCCAATTGGCAGTGATAGCGGTGACGCCCGCGTACAGCTAACGGCACGATTCGGCGAAAGGGAGTTCTAGACGAGGAGGGGCAGGTTGGGAGCGGTCAATTCGATGAGGGGCGGTGGATGCCGCGCGTGGTCAGCGAAGGCCCGGGATTCTAAACGGAGAACCGGAGTAGAAACGTAAACGACGACGATCGTGATTAGCGGAGACGAATGCTCGGTTGGATTTGATGGCAGAAAATGATTCCGGCCCGGGACCGAATTCTTGCAGCACGCGGCGGAGTTCGCCGTCGGAGCGCATGTCCCCTTCAAGCAGCAATCGGACATCTCGCTGCGCGGAGAGCCGGCCGCCAAGCATTCAAAGGGACTGAGGAAAAGGACCGCCACCAGCAGGCAAACCGCGATGTGAAGAGCACGTCGCATTTAACCCCACGGTAGCACGCGCCAAGAATGGTTCAAAGTTACGTGAGATCGGTGCCGCGCGTTTCCGGCAGTGTGAAGATCAGCGCTGCGCCAATCAGAAAGAACGCGGAGTTCAAGGCGAGCCCTGCGCCAAATCCTTGACGATCCGCGATGGCTCCCACCGCGAAGGGCGCAAGAGCGCTGGCGGCTCGGCCGGTGTTATAGACGAATCCCTGCGCGGAGCCGCGAATCGACGTGGGGTACAACTCTGCCAGCATGGTTCCGAACAAAGAGAAGAATCCGGTGCCGAAGAATCCCACTAGCGGTCCCAGCGCGAGCAGCCAGATTTCGGAATGCGCGCCGGCCCACACGGGCGTGAGTCCGTAGATCGGCGTGAGGATCGTCGCGACGATCACGTAAACCAGGAAAGCGGGGCGGCGTCCCCACCAATCGGCCAGCCATCCGAAACTTGCGTAGCCGAGAAATGTCCCGAACTGCATGGTGAAAATCCACGCGCTGGTTTGGAGAACATTCAGGCCCGCGCCGCCTTGCGATCGTGGCGCGGAGAGAAATCCGGGGAGCCACGTGTTGAGCCCCCAATAAGCGAACAGCATGGACGTCGCGAGCGCGGTGGTCAGTATCGTTCGCTTGGCCAGCGGGCGGCGGAACAGATCGAGCCACGGACTCGCGGCCTGCTTGGCGGTCCACAGCGGCGGCTCTTTCACCTTGCGCTGAATCCAAACGGTGAGCAGCGCGGGAAGAAGTCCGGTGAGAAAGAGCACGCGCCATCCGAAGCGCGGCAGTATAAACGCCGTTGCGGCGGCGGCCAGCATGTACCCCAGCGCCCATCCCGATTGCATGAGCGCGATCGCTTTGGCGCGATGACGCGGCGGCCAGCTTTCAGCAACCAGCACTGCGCCGGCCGACCATTCGCCGCCCAATCCGAATCCGACGACGCATCGCCACAAGATCAGCGTCGCAAGTCCGGTGGCCGTGGCCGATCCGCCGGAGCCGATCGAATAGACCAAAATGGTGAGGATCAGAGTGCGGCGCCGGCCGATCCGATCGGAGAGAAAGCCTGCGCCGATGCCGCCCAGAGCGGATGTGATCAAGGTTGCGGAGCTGACCAGGCCCGCCAAGGCAGCTGACCAGTGGAACTCGGTGCGCAAAGTTTGCACCACGAAGACGTATAGCAGCACGTCGTAGGAATCGAGCACGAAGCCGGCCATGGCAGCCCACAGCGCGAAGCCGCGTTGCTCCGTCACCCAAGCCAAGGGGCCGGAACGAGTAACGGTCGCGGGGGAGTGTGTCTCTTGAGGCAGGCTGATTCAAAATATCACGGACGGCAGGCGAAGTTTGGCGCGCGTGAGTTACTCTGGTCGCGTGGGGCATCATCGCATCGAGAGCGCGATTCAGACCATCGAGCTAACGCGCCGCTACGATTCGCTCGTCGCGGTGAATCATCTCGACTTCAGCGCGCCGGCGGGTTCCATCTTCGGGCTGTTGGGTCCGAACGGCGCGGGCAAGAGTACGCTCGTCAAAATGCTCACCACGCTTTTGCCGCCCAGCTCTGGTACCGCTCTGGTGTCGGGTTTCGACGTGGTACGCAGGCCGTCCGATGTGCGCCGCAACATCGGCTACGTGGCGCAGATGATCTCGGCCGACGGCGATCTCACCGGCTACGAGAATCTGCTCATTTCGGCCAAGCTGTACGGCATCCGCGGCAAGGAGCGCGAAGCGCGCATCGCTGGCGCGCTCGACTTTATGAACTTGATCGAGGCGGCTGGCAAGCGCGTGAAACAATATTCGGGTGGAATGATCCGGCGGTTGGAGATCGCGCAATCCATGCTGCACCGGCCGGCGGTGTTGTTCCTGGACGAACCAACCATCGGTCTCGACCCGGTTGCCAAGCGATCGGTCTGGGAACATATTCGCGAATTGCGCGACCAGTTCGGCACCACCATTCTCATGACCACGCACGATATGGAAGAGGCGGACGTCTTGTGCGATCAAGTGGCGATCATGTATCAGGGCCGGATCGTGTCGATCGGCAAGCCCGCTGAGTTGAAGGCCAATGCGGGTCCGGAGGCCACGTTGAACGACGTGTTTATTCTTTCCACCGGCGCGGCCATGCTGGATGGAGAGGTGCGAGGAGGGTCGCTACGGGATGTCGCAAGAACTCGCCGCACGGCACGGCGCATGGAGTGATACGCCGCAGCCCCTGGCGCTGCTGCTTCAAATACTGGCAGTGGCCGAAGCCGACGTTCGCAAGGTGCTGCACGATCCCTGGGAGCTTTTCTCGCGAATGCTGCAGCCGGTGTTGTGGCTGGTGATTTTCGCGCCCGTGTTTTCGCGCACGCGCGTGATTCCAACCGGAGGCTTGCGATACATCGATTTCATGGCGCCCGGCGTTCTGGCGCAGAGCGTCATGTTTGGCGCCATCTTCTATGGCATATCTATCATCTGGGAACGCGATCAGGGGATTTTGCAAAAGTTTCTGGTGAGCCCCGCGCCGCGAGTGGCGTTGGTGGCGGGGCGCGCCCTCTCGTCCACATTCCGAGGAGTGGCGCAAACTATCGTGGTTTACATCGTCGCGCTGGTGATGCGCGTAGCCCTTCAATTTGAACCGTGGCGGATCGCCGGCGTGGTGTTCAGTGTCATGCTGGGCGCGGCCACCTTTTCGACGTTGTCTCTGGTGGCGGCCTGTATCGTGAGATCACGGGACCGCTTCGTGGGCGTCGGCCAGATGATGACCATGCCGCTGTTTCTGGCGAGCAACGCGATTTATCCGCTGAGCATGATGCCACAGTGGTTGCGGGTTGTGGCGCGAGTAAATCCGCTGAGCTACCAAGTAGACCTGTTGCGCGGCCTGATGGTGCAGGGCGGCCACACCGTTCTGGGATTTGAAATGGACGTTGCGGTACAGGTGTTATGGCTGGCGGTATTGATGGCAATCGCGACCAAGCTTTATCCGCGAATCGTCGTCTGACAGATCCTTCCATGGCCGGTGCGACTAGACGAAATCGACCATTTCGCGCTGGATGCGTTGCCGTTCTCTGGGAAGAGTGAAGCGAAACACCGCGCCCGAACCGGATTCCGATTCCACCCAGATCTTTCCGCCGTGCCACTGCACGATACGCTGGCAAATTGCCAAGCCGATGCCGGTCCCGGGAATTTCCTTGCCATGCAGCCGTTTGAAGATTCCAAAAATCCGTTCCTGATATTCGGGAGCGATGCCGATACCGTTGTCGCGGACCGAGAAGAGCCAGTCCTCGCCGGATGCATCGGCGGAAACGTGAATGCGCGGCGCCTCGGGACCACGGTACTTGATGGCGTTGCCAATTAGATTTTGCAGCAGCAAGGTGAGTGACCGGTCGTCCACCCAAACGTTGGGCAGCGGATCGTGCGTGATAACGGCGCCGTTTTCCTGGATCGCCGCCGAAAGCGCGAATAGTGACTGGGTTAGAACCGCTTCCGCGGAGCTCGCCTCGGTGGGAAGCGTTTTGGAAGCGCCGGTTGAAGAATATTGCAGCAGGTCGCGGATGAGTGAGCTCATACGCTCCACCCCGTCCACGATGTAGGAACCGAATTCAGCGGCATCGGGATCTTGCTGGGTATCATGTCTGCTGATCAATAGCTGCGTGAAACTGGCGATGGTGCGGAGAGGTTCCTGCAAGTCGTGGCTCGCCACATAAGCGAACTGGCGCAGTTCCTCGTTGGAACGTTGCAGCACCTGGCGCGCGGCCTCCAGGCGCCGGCGCTCTTGCTCGGCCATGGTAAACAATCGAGCATTGTCGATGGCGATGGCGGCCTGCGATGCCAAACTGCTGGCTACGCTTTCCTCGCGGCCCGAAAACGGCTCGGGGTTGCGGCGTCCAAAAAGCAAAACGCCCAATATAGCGCCATGACGCGACGTCACGGGCATCGCGATGCAATTTCCCAAGGAGAGCTTCCGGGCGACGTCTTGAATCCAAGCATCGCTTCCGGGGGACGCGTCGTTGTGGCTCGAACAACGCGATATTCGTTTCGAGTAGAATTGCGAGCTGTCCACAAGCGCATGTTCGCCCAGCAGCCCCGTTGCCTCAGCCAGCGTGAGGCTCGAAGTGCAGCGCAGCGCAAACTTTCGGGCGCCCTCGACCACGCCTTCCAGAAAAAACATGACAACATCGGCGCAGCTCAAATCGGCCCCGGCGTCCATGATGGCCGGCAGCAGCGCATCCAGATTGAGTTCGGCCGAAAGTATGCCGCCGACGTGATTCAGCAGTTCGATCTGCGCCTGCGCGGCCTCTTCACGGGCATAGGCTTGTACGCGATCGGCCTCGGCCTGCCGCACTTCATGGATATAGTGTTCTACTTCGTACTGCCGGGAGCGAGCGCGCAAGGCCGCCCGCACTACCGAGAGCAGCGTAATGGAACGAAGCGGACGCTCCAGCAGTGTCACATTGCCGAGCGGCTGCATAATCGTAAAACGCTCCTCCATTTTGCTCGGCGCCGCCTTGCTTCCGGTGAGAACGATGAACGGAAAATCGGACCAGGCCGGCTGCGTCCCCACCCAGTTTTGTAACGCATCAATGTTGCCGTTCAAAGCCTCGTCGGCGATCACGGCCGTCCCAGCGCCGGTGCGCAGTTCAGAAATCAGCTCGGAGACGCTCGGGCAAATCTCGGCGGTCAACTGTTCGTGGCTCAAGACTGCGGCGGCTAGAGCCGCATCGCGACCCACCGGTGCCAGGATCAATACCCTGCTTCGCGAGGTTTCATCGGGCTGCGCCTCAACTTCCGGCAAGGTGCACATCCTTCCCGAGCAGCGGACTCAACGCCCCGGTGTAGGTTGGCACTCCAGTTAGTACGCCTTGAAACTCGGTGAGCGGCGGTCCGACAAAGACGCCGCCCGGGCTGAGCCGGAACTCTCGAATGGTTTCTTCATGTGCGCCACTGCGCTTTTTAATGACGGAGATCGCCTTCTTGACGGAGCCGTGAAACTCGAAATAGCGAAGCAGGACCACGGTGTCAGTAAGGTAGCTGAGATCGATGGGAGAGTGCATCTGTCCGATCAATCCCTGCTGCGCCATCACCAGAATGCTCAACATTCCCAGGCGGTTCAAGTAGGCCAGCAGCTCGTGCATCTGCATTACGAGAAACTGCTCGGCCGGCATGGCGTTCAGGTAACTATTCAAGCTGTCGATAACCACCACGCCGCGTGGATTGCGCTCCACTCGCTCGCGCACCCGATGGGCGAAGTGTCCGGGCGAGAGCTCGGCGGCGTTGACGCCTTCAATAATCAGACGCCCGCTCGCCAGGTGCGGCTCTAAATGTATGCCCAATCCGTTCGACCGCTCGATCAGCGTACTGCGGCTTTCGTCGAAGGTGTAGATAGCCGCGGATTCTCCACGCTCCAAGGCAGCCAGGGCGTACTGAGTAGCGAGGGACGATTTGCCGGCGCCCGCGGGTCCAACTAGCAGCATGCTGGTACCGCGATGAACTCCGTCGCCGAGCAGAGCGTCCAGCGCAGGCACGCCGCTGGACACCATTTCGCCGGAGAATCCGTCAGGAGTGTCTTCGACCGAGATCCTCGGAAAAACCGAAAGCCCTCCCCTGGCGATGACGACATCGTGAAAGCCGCCGCGAAAACTCGCGCCTCGCATTTTGGTGATTTGAATCCTGCGGCGTTCGGCGCCGTATTCGCGGACCAGGCGCTCCAGCACGATCACGCCGTGCGTAATGCTGTGGACCTGCAATTCGTGCGAGCGCGACGTTAAATCATCCAGCAGCAGGGCGGTGGAGCTGCGGCCGGCGAAGAATTGTTTTAACGCGAGAACCTGGCGCCGGTAGCGCAGCGGGTCCTGCGCCAGCAAACGAATTTCGGCCAGCGAATCGAACGCCACACGGTCCGGCTGCAGTTCTTCGATCCGGTCGAGGATGAGCTTGATGGTTTCGCTCAGCTCCACTTCGGACGGATGCAGCAATGTGTAATATTGGTCGGCCGCGAAGTTGGCTTCGGGCGGCGTCAGCTCGAAGATGGTGATCGCATCCAGCGACCAGCCGTGCGATCGCGCCACCGCGCGCAACTCCTCGGCGGTTTCCGATAGCGTGACATACAAGCATTTCTCGCCGGCGCGGGCGCCCTCTAACATGAACTGCAGCGCCAGTGTGGTTTTTCCAGTGCCTGGATCGCCCTCCAGCAAATAAATGCGGTTGGGATTGAGCCCTCCGCCAAGAACCTCGTCCAATCCCCGGACGCCGATCGATAAGCGCTCTGAGATCGCGCCGTCGTTTCGCGTACTTGTCAAGAACAGTTCCCTCCGCCGGTTAGACTCGCGGGCGTGGGTGGCTGTTACTGAGGGTTAGCGGGTTCGGCGACTTGTACCATCCAGCGATCCACGATTCCCTTGACCGCATCCGCGTAGGGTTGAAATCCGATGGGCTTTCGCACGTATTCGCGCGCGCCCAACGCCAAGGCTCGCTGAACTTCGGCTTTGTTTTCCGTGGAGCTGAAAACCACGACTGGAACGTTCTTCACGCGATACTGCTCGAGTACGGTCTGGCCATCTACGCGAGGCATGTTCAAATCGAGGATGATCAACTGGGGGTGAAAATCGGGCGAGCGAAGCATCTTCAGCGCCTCCTCGCCATCGCGCGCCACCAGCATGGTGGGCGGAAAGCGCAGCCCCGACAACACCACGCGGATCAACGCCACATCGGCGGGATTATCTTCGACGACGAACACTTGCTCAGTACCGCTTCTCACACGCATCCCCGAAAGTAGGATTCCGTTCGAGCGGTTTGGTTACGTCTTTGAATCTAGGCGGAGGCGGAACTACTGATGCGGGCGCCGGATTCTTCGAGGAAAACCTGGAATCCGAATTGAGCGACGCGCTCGCCTTTTCCCCAGCGGCTCATGTCCCAATGTACCCGGAGAAAGCGTACTTCGGGCCGTTGTGCCAGATTCAAAAGCCCCGAATAAACCCCGCAATATTGCCGTTGTCTGAGGGTAACGAGCGGCTTGGCGCCCCATTCCACCTGGTCCGGCGAACCCCAGACTGAGATAGTGAGACCGGTGCGTTCCACAACCGCATTGATGCCCAGGGTGACCACCAGGAGCTTGCCGCTGAATTCATCGAGAGCTACGTCTGGACCTACGCCGCCCGCGTGGCGGACAGATTCAGGAAGTAGGCATTTCGGTTGTGGCGTGTACTTTAGCCGCATGAACTCCGAGCGGCTGTCGTCCTCACCGGCTAAGCCAGCGTCGATCGTTTCGGGTAGAGCGTACATTTAGACCTGACTCCTGTAACCGTACTTAACGGCACAAACGCAAAAGATGTTTAGGCTCTTCGATCAGCCTGCTCAAGGAGCACTTCGGTGACCATCGCATGCCTCTTCAGCGAATTCTTAAGTAAACATTGCACTTAGCTCGCAATGGCTGGCCGATCGCACGGCCCACAGTGGACAAGTGACGAATTTCTCTTAGTAGATTTTTCGACACAGTGTCGGAATTGCAAGATGTCTTACGGTGGAGCCGGGGTCTGCGAGAAGCTGCCGATTCTTACGGCAGAAGAAATCGGTTCACAAAAGATATCTTCAGAGTAGTAACATCATCTAATACCTAGTCAAAAGGACAGGTCGGCGACAGTTCTGCGCTACCTGATCGGAGGATCTGGAATCATGGGAATTCTTCCTCGCTTCGCGGATGAGTGGGTGCTCACGCGGATTCTCAAAGCTATAGGCCAAGCCCCGATTCGCATAGTGGTTAAAGGCGGGGCAGATGTATCGCCGCCTGGGGTTTCGCCGGTTGCTACGGTAGTGCTCGAAGATCGCAAAACGCTAGCCGGATTGCTGCGTGACCCGGAAGTTGGTTTCGGCGACGCCTACATGAACGGCAAGCTCGAGGTGGAGGGCGATTTTGTCCGGTTCCTGGAAGAAGTTTATCGGGCCATGGAGAGAAGGCCGCGGGCCGGCAAATGGCATACCCGGCTGACATCGATGTGGATGGACATTTGGCAGGACAACTCGCCCGAGGGATCGCGCAAGAACATTTATAGCCATTACGATTTGGGAAACGATTTCTATAAGCTTTGGCTAGACACGCAATTGGTGTACACCTGCGCTTACTTTCCACTGCCTTCTTCGACGTTGGAACAGGCGCAGATCGCCAAAATGGACCACGTTTGCCGAAAGTTGCGATTGCAACCCGGCGAGACGGTGGTGGAAGCCGGCTGCGGCTGGGGAGCGCTGGCGTTGCACATGGCGCGGGAGTATGGAGTATCGGTGAAGGCGTTCAATGTGTCGCGCGAGCAGATTGCGTTTGCGCGCGCCCGGGCCAAAGCCGAAGGGTTGGATGGCCAAGTGGAGTTCGTTCAAGACGACTACCGGGCGATCTCCGGGAAGTTCGACGTGTTCGTATCGGTGGGCATGCTGGAGCACGTCGGTGAGGCTCACCTGGGCGAATTCGGCGAAGTGATTCACCGCAGCATCGGAAACACTGGCCGCGGACTGGTGCACTTCATCGGGCGCAACCGCCCCGGAGTCTTCAGCCGTTGGATCCGCAAGCAGATCTTCCCTGGGGCGCACACACCATCGCTGCGCGCCGCGCTGAAGATTCTGGAGCCGAAGGATTACTCGGTGTTGGACGTCGAGAATCTGAGAATGCACTACGCCAAAACGCTGGAGCATTGGCTGGAGCGGTTCGAAAAGTCCCGGCAACAAGTGACGGCCATGTACGATTCGCGTTTCGTGCGTGCCTGGAGGCTGTATCTGGCTGGATCGATCGCGGCCTTTCGGGGCGGGCATTTGCAGCTGTTCCAGATTCTCTTCACCGGTTCCGAGCGCGAGCCGCTGTTCTGGACGCGCGATCCTTTGTACGCCGACGACAAGCCCACTGCTGACGAAGCACAGCCGTTGGTAGAGAAGGTCAGATGGACGCATGCGATGTCCTGATCGTGGGCGGCGGCCCGGCCGGCTCCGCGTGCGCGTGGGGGTTGCGAAATTCCGGGCTCGACGTCGCGATCCTCGACAAACAGACCTTCCCGCGCGATAAAGTCTGCGGCGGCTGGATCACGCCCGCGGTTTTGAGCGAGCTGGGAATCGATGCTGCTGAGTACGGTCGCGGAAGGCTGCTGCAGCCCATCACCGGTTTTCGCACCGGGTCCATTGGCGGCCGGGCGTTGGAGACGGATTATCACACGACGGTGAGCTACGGGATTCGCCGCCGGGAGTTCGACGAATATTTGCTGCGCCGGTCAAGTGCGCGCCTGATGGAAGGCGTCGCGCTCACGAGCCTGGAGCGCGCCGGAGGCGGATGGATCGTCAACGCGCGGACACGGGCGCGTTTATTAGTCGGCGCCGGTGGACACTTTTGTCCGGTAGCCAAACTGACGGGCGCCAAAGGTACGCGCGAAAACGCGGTGGTGGCGCAAGAAGCCGAATTCGAGATGGACGAGCGGCAGCGCGCTGGATGCCAGGTTCGTCCCGAGATCCCCGAGCTTTACTTTTGCGCCGACATCAAGGGCTACGGCTGGTGCTTTCGCAAGGGGAATTTTCTGAATATCGGACTCGGCAGGCTGGATCAGCACCGCCTGTCGGAACACGTGGCGGCGTTCGTGCGATTTTTGCAGACGGCCGGACGCATCACGTTCGACGTGCCCTCGGCTCTGCTCGGCCACGCGTATCTTTTGTATGGCGTGTCGGAGCGCAAGCCGGTGGATGATAGCCTGCTGCTGATCGGGGACGCGGTGGGCTTGGCGTACAAGCAAAGCGGCGAAGGAATTCGGCCGGCCATAGAATCGGGCCTGCTAGCCGCGCAAGCCATTGTCGCGGCCGAGGGAAACTACTCGCGAGAGCAGCTCGAGAATTATGCAGAGCTCCTGGCGCAGCGCTTCGGAACATCGGGTCAGGACTGGGCGTCCAAGGTGGGCGCGCATTTGCCATCGTCCTGGATGGGAGCTTTGGGAAGGACGCTGCTCGGTACCCGATGGTTTGTGCGTGATGTGGTGCTGGATCGCTGGTTCTTGCATTCCAACGAAGCGGCGCTGACAGGGCCGTGATAGCGGGGCGGACCCCCGGGTCCGCACTCGATGCCTGGCGATGATGTTACACCGCAGGCCGCCCCACCGAGTTTTTCCCCGTGGATACGCTGACCTCTGGACAAGCATCTGCCGCCATGGATCGGTTGTTCGACGACGTCCGCACCGGAGCGTTCTACTTAGGCCAGCCGTCCATCGCGGATGTGACCGTGGAACCCATCCATTACAACGGCGACATTCTGGGACACTATCGTCTAAACGCTTTCGTTGTCATGCCAAATCACGTTCACTTATTGGCCACTCCAGCCGTACGACTGCCCAAACTCACGAAATCGTTGAAGGGCATCACAGCCAAACGCGCCAACGTCATTTTGGGATTGACTGGTCGCTCATTCTGGCAAGACGAGAGCTACGACCATGTGGTCCGGAGCGAAAGAGAATTCGAGAAGATCCGCAACTACATTGACGAAAATCCAGTACGGGCGGGGTTAGCCAGAAAGGCCGGCGAGTATCGATGGGTCAAGCCCTCGTCCGCGCGAGCCCCCCGGTCCGGCTCTGCTTCAAGCGCCGGATTCGGATTCGAGCTCCGCTTCCTCAGCCGCGGCCGGCCCGGTTTTTTCCGCCTCGGCGATCAGCCGGCGAGCCCGGTCGGCTTGGTCGCGAGACACGCGGACCTCGAAGGCCAAATTGGGCAGCACCGTGTCGCCAACCAGCACGGCCGCGATGCCATTCGATTCCAGGAACTTCGTCATCCCGGTGGCTTCCAATTCGCTGGCGGCGGTGGCTATGGTTTCCAGATCCAGCTCCGAAGAGGGATCCACTGTTTCGACTTCGTCCTCCGGAGGATCTTCGGCGATCAGTTCCTCGGCGCGAGCGGCGTCGGCGGTTGGAACTAGAACTTCGTAAACACCCTCGGGCACCCCGGGAGCCGAGTCGTCCCGCAGCACGGCTTCGAGCCCGGCGTCTTCCAGGAGATCGACAATTTCTTCGCAATTCTCCTTGGCATCCGCGTCCATAGAACGGTAGACCGTAACTAATTCAGTTTCGCTGCTCACGACTTAATTCTAGAGGATCGGAATCGCGCGGCGGGCGGTAGAATAAAAATTGGAGGAATCATGGCGGATCAAGACTACGGCAGCAAAGTAGTGTGGTTCATGGCTGGGATTGCGATTGGGGCGACCGTTGCGTTGCTCTACGCCCCGGCCACAGGCGAGCAGACCCGGCGGCAACTGGCGAGAAAAGCTCAGAAGGGCCGCGATGCGCTGGCTGATACGGGCGAAGACTTGCTCGATCGCGGGCGCGAAATGTACGAGCGTGGCCGCAAACTGGCCGATGAAGCCGCCGACATGTTCGAGCGCGGCCGGAAGATTGTCGAGAGCACCGCGTCGAATCTGAAGGGATAACCATTCATGAGCAGTACGATTGCTGAGCCGGTCCACGGGCACGTGCGTCCTTTTGCGAACGAGCACGTGGCGGATTTTTCGAAACACGCGAATCGCGACGCAATGGAGCGGGCGCTGAGCGAAGTGCGCGGGCAGCTGGGGCGCGAGTATGAGCTGCTTATCGCTGGGCGGCGCGAGAAGACTCCGGATAAATTGAAGTCGCTCAACCCGTCGCGGCCGAGCGAAGTGGTGGGCGTCCACTCCAAGGCGACCGCGGAATTGGCGAAAGAAGCCGTGGAAGCTGCCCACGCGTATTTTCCCGAGTGGAGCGCGGTACCGCCGGAGAATCGCGCACGGATCTTGCTGCGGGCGGCCGAGCTGTTTCGCGAACGGAAGTTCGAATTCGACGCGTGGCTCGTTTACGAGGCCGGCAAGACATGGCCGGAAGCAGATGCCGATGTTTCCGAAGCGATCGATTTTTGCGAATACTACGCGCGCCAAATGCTGCGCCTCGCGAAGCCCGATCCGCTGGTGCAGTTGCCAGGCGAGAAGGACGAACTGTTCTACCTGCCGCTGGGCGTCGGCGTGATCGTGCCGCCGTGGAATTTCCCGCTGGCCATCATGGTGGGGATGACGACGGCCGC
>DATHMO010000212.1:0-108354 GCA_035486995.1 Bryobacteraceae bacterium | reverse complement strand
CGATGCCGAGGAAGGCCGCTGGAATTCAGGACGCGAGGGCACGAATCTGGGCTACCGGCCGCGCTACAAGGAAGGCTATTTTCCGGTTCCGCCGACCGATCATTATCAGGACCTGCGCGCGGAGATGGTGGAAACGATGATTCGCTGCGGCATCAATATCGAATGTCATCACCACGAAGTGGCGACCGGCGGGCAGTGCGAGATCGATCAGCGCTTTGACACGCTGGTGAAATCGGCCGACAACATGATGCTGTATAAATACGTGATCCGCAATGTGGGGTATCAATACGGCAAATCGGTCACGTTCATGCCGAAGCCCTTGTTCGGCGACAACGGCAGCGGAATGCACACGCATCAGAGCTTGTGGAAGGACGGCAAGCCGCTTTTCGCGGGCGATGGATACGCGGGGTTGAGCCAGATGGCGCTGCATTACATCGCGGGATTGTTGAAACATGCCCGGGCTTTGTCGGCGATCATCGCGCCTACGACGAACAGCTACAAGCGGCTGGTGCCGGGTTACGAAGCGCCGGTGAATCTGGCGTATTCGCGGCGCAATCGATCGGCGGCGGTGCGCATTCCGATGTACTCGGCGAGTCCCAAGGCGAAGCGGGTGGAGTTTCGACCGCCGGATCCTTCATCGAATCCCTATATGGCATTCGCCGCGATGATGATGGCGGGCATGGATGGGATTCTCACCAAGGCCGATCCGGGCGAGCCGCTGGACAAGGATATCTACGATCTTTCGCCGGAAGAGATGAAGAAAGTGCCGTCCATGCCGTCGTCGCTCGAAGAGGCGCTGGGGTGCCTGGAAGACGATCACTCGTTCCTGCTCAAAGGCGATGTGTTTACCGAAGAGCTGATCGAGACGTTCATCAACTACAAACGCAAGAATGAGGCGGATGCGATCCGGCTGCGGCCGCACCCGTACGAGTTTGCTTTGTATTACGACATTTAGACCGCGTTACTGGCGTTCGAAGTACAGCGTCTCGGGCTGATGCCCGGGCCGATCGAGCTGCAGCACCATGGTGCGATCGTCGCGCAGACTGTAGCGCTCCACAACATTATTGCCCTGTTGCGTGGTGGTGACCGTCAAGACATCGCCGTCCCATTTCGCTTTACTCTTGAAGCCGGTCTCCTTGTCCTTGATGGACGCATTGTGACGCGCGTCGGTGGCGAAGCTGGTGGTCGTCGATTGAGACGGGGTATCGAAGGTGAAATTGCGCGACACGTAAACGTTGTGCTCGCGATCGTTAATCGTTACGGTGCCGGTTTGCAGGGCCGGCTCACCGTTGAACTCGCTGCGTTCCGGTACCAGTTGCCAAACCCCGTTCATGGCGCGGTGATTGGCGGCGAGCGCGCATCCCGTAAACAAAACCGCCGCGAAAGCGCACCTCAGGAAATTTCTACACGATTGTCTCGTCATGGCACTCCTCTCAGCGGGTAGTGCAAATCAGCGGCCATCGCGTGCCGTTGTAACTGTGTCAACCTGACAGTTGGAACCGCGCGCCGCTTTCCGCTATCCCAATTTCCGGCTGTACATGACGGCTCGATCTTTGGCGGTGGTGTCGTCGGAAATGATCGCGGTGGCGGTGGGATGGCAGATTTATGCGCTGACGCATCGGCCGCTCGATCTTGGGCTCGTCGGTCTGGCGCAATTCGCGCCGGGCGTTTTGCTGTTCCTCATTGCCGGACACACGGCGGATCGCGTGGCGCGTCAGACGATCCTGAAGGTCTGCTATGCCGGATATGCGCTGTGCGCGGTTGCGTTGCTCGGGCTGAGTGTCCATGGCATCGCATCCGTCTGGCCGATTTACGCCGTGCTGCTTTCCTACGGCGTCATCCGAGCTTTTAGCGGACCTGCGGGCCAGGCGTTTCTTCCGCAGTTGGTAGCGGCGGAGGATTTCTCAAACGCGGTGACGTGGAGTTCGTCGTTCTTCCAAGCCGCGACCATTCTCGGACCGCTGGCCGGTGGCTTAATTTACGGCTTCGCTTCCAGCCCAGTTCCGGTGTATGTCTGCGCGTTCATCGCGAACTGCGCCGCGGCGCTGCTGTTATTGCCGATTCGACCGAACATCGCGCCGCGCGAGAAGATCGAGGAGGAAGGGATCGGCATGATCCTGGAAGGGCTGCGTTATATCTGGCGCAGCAAGTTGATTCTGGGCTGCATATCGCTGGACCTGTTCGCGGTGCTGTTGGGCGGCGCCGCTGCTTTGCTGCCGGTGTATGCGCGCGAGATTTTGCACACGGGTCCCAATGGATTGGGATTGCTGCGTGCAGCGCCTGGGCTGGGCGCGGTCCTGGTCGCGCTTCTTCTGGCGCATTATCCGTTGCGCCGGCGGGCTGGACTCGCGATGCTGTGGTGCGTGTGCGGATTTGGCGTTTTCACCATCGTGTTCGGGTTGTCGCACAATTTAGCGCTCTCGTTTCTTGCGTTATTGCTGACGGGCGCGTTCGATATGGTGAACGTGATTGTTCGCTCCACGCTGGTGCAACTGGCGACGCCCGACGAGATGCGCGGCCGCGTGAGCGCGGTGAACATGCTGTTTATCGGGGCGTCGAACGAATTTGGCCAATTCGAATCAGGAATTACGGCGCAATGGTTTGGTACGGTGCCGGCGGTGGTGTTGGGCGGAGTAGGCAGCATCGCGGTGGTGGCGCTGTGGAGCTGGCTGTTTCCGGCGCTGCGGCGCGTGGACCGGCTGACCGAACCCAAGCGAGCTACGCTGAAGCAATGACCGGCTGCATCGTTCAGATCAACATCTCGCCGGGCGGCATCCCCAAGCGGGCGATCGCCGAGGCCGAAGTCACGCCCGAAGGGATCCGGGGCGATTCCTGGGCGCATCCTCAAATCCACGGCGGACCGAAGCAGGCCGTTTTGTTGATCACAAGCGAAGGGATCGACGAGCTGATCGCGCAGGGCTATCCGCTGCATCCGGGCGCGCTGGGCGAGAATCTGACGGTGGCGGGCTTGGACCGGCGGCAGTTGCGCATCGGACAGCGATATCGGGCGGGCGAAGTTCTGCTGGAGTTGACCAAAATCCGCACGCCTTGCACTCAGCTGGACGTTTACGGGCCGTCCATCAAGCAGGCCGTCTATGATGCGCAGATTCAAGCGGGCGACGTTTCATCGCCGCGCTGGGGATTGAGCGGGTTCTACGCGCGGGTGCTGCACGGCGGAATGGTTCGCCCGCGAGATATAATCGATTTAGTAGACCAAGTCGTCTAACTGCGAATGGCCAGCCTGCTCGAAACCCAGCCGCTCCGCAAGCCGGCTGTTGCCCGCGGAGAAGCGGCGCTTCTCTCGCTTGAGCTTTCTCCCGAAGAGCAGGATCGGCTCAAAGCCTACCTCGGAGCCGCGCCCGATCCGGAAGCCGCGGTTCATTATCTTGTGAGTCTGAAGCAGCATCATCGGGATGCGCTGGAACGGTTGGCGCATTCTCCCGCCGGATTGCAGCACTTCGTGACGGTGGCGTCGTTCAGCAGGTTTCTCTCGGAAGAGATTCTGCAGAATCCGCAGTGGCTGGAAGACGTTCCGGCGATGAATCGCCTGCTGACGGCCAGCGAATATAAGAAACGCCTGGGGAAATTTCTGAAAGAGCCGGAAGCCGAACGGCCTTTGGCGTTGTCTCTGGCCCTGTTCCGCCGCCAGCAGATTCTGCGCATCCTGCTGAGAGATGTACTGGGGCTGGGCAGTTTGTCGGAAACGACGGAAGAACTTTCGAATCTCGCCGATGCGATTCTGCACGTCAGCTACAAGCGGATTCGGGCGGATCTGGTAGCGCGTCACGGCGAGCCGCGCTGGGTGAACGATAACGGCGATACGCAAGCCTGCGGGATGTCGGTGATCGCGCTCGGCAAGCTGGGGGGCCGCGAGCTCAACTACAGCTCGGATATCGATCTGATGTTCGTTTATACGGCCAACGGCGAGACTGACGGCAAGCATCCGATTTCGAACAAGGAATTCTACAAGAAGGTCGCGAATCAATACACCGAGCTGCTTTCGACCTATACTGCCGAGGGCCTGTGCTATCGCGTGGATTTGCGGCTGCGGCCGGATGGAAGCCACGGCGAGGTCTGCATTTCGCTGGACGGCGCCAAGACTTATTATCAGAAGCGGGCGCGCGATTGGGAATTGCAGATGTTGATCAAAGCGCGCGTGGCGGCGGGCGATACCGATGCCGGGCGCGAACTGCTGCGAACCGTGGAGCCGCTGATTTATTCGACGACGCTCGACTTTTCGGCGGTGGAAGAAGTGTCGGCCACGCGCGAGCGCATCGGCGAGAAATTGAATCGACGCAAGCTCGCCAAATCAGCCTTCGATGTGAAGCTGGCGCCAGGCGGCATTCGCGACGTGGAGTTTCTGGTGCAGTGCTTGCAGCGGATGCACGGTGGGCGCGTCCCTTGGCTGCGGCATGGCGGCACTATGCTGGCGCTCTCGCGGTTGAGCGACAAGGATCTGCTTTCGGCCGCGGAATATGGGCGCTTGATCGCGGCGTATCGTTTTTTACGCAATCTGGAACACCGGCTGCAAGTGGCGGAGGATCGCCAGACGCATACGCTGCCGACGTCGCCGCGCGATCTGGATTTGCTGGCGAAGAAGATGCCTGCCGCGCAGTTGGGCAGCGCGCCGTCCGGCGAAAAGCTGATCCAGGATTTGAACGCGCATCTGGAAGCGGTGCAGGAGATTTACGAGCGTGTGATTCACGCGCAGCGCCCCATCTACTACAGCTTGCCGCCGGCGGTGACGCCCGAAGATCCAGCGCCAGAGATTATCGAACCAGCGAGCAGCAACGTGATCCGGTTTCTGGATGAGCGCGCGCCGGATTTGGCGAGCCTGGTTTCGAGCTTTCCGTTACGCCGCGGCGCGGGAGCGTTCGAACATTTTGTCGAGAAGCTGCTGCCGGATTCGAGTTGGCTCGCGCTGCTGAATTCCAATCCACAGGTGGCGCGGTCGACGCTCGAGATCTTCGAAAATAGCCCCTATTTCGCCGAGGAGCTGGTGCGCCAGCCGGATCTGATTGAAGAGCTGTCGGCTGGACGCGGTCCGGAGCGGACGTTGGATCGGCCGGGGATTTTCTTCGACGACATTTCCGACCTGCGACGCTTTTTCCGCCGCGAAATGTTCCGTATCCAGTCTGCCGGCATCTGTCAATCCGTGCCGGTGTTCGAGACCTTGCAGCATACTTCCGATCTGGCTGACACCGCGATTGCGTCGTGCTATCGAATGGCGGTGGACAACGTTGCGGCGTCGAACCCGCCGGCTTCGCGCGGATATCAGCCGTATCGGCAGCTGATGGTGATCGCACTGGGGCGGCTGGGAATGCGCGAGTTCGATCTGGCGTCGGACGCCGATCTGGTGTTCGTGCTGCCCGATGAGGATCGCGAGGAAACCGTTTTTTGGACGCACGTGGCCGAGCGGATCGTGGACCTGATCACTGCGTATACGGGCAGCGGCGTGATGTTTACGGTGGACACTCGGCTGCGGCCGAATGGTAGCGCGGGTGCGCTGTTGCAATCGGAAGCGTCGTACAAGGAATATTTCGCCAAGAACGCCGAGGCGTGGGAAGGCATCGCGTACATGAAGGCGCGCGCGGTGGCGGGCGATACGGAGCGAGCGACGAGATTCCTGAATGAGCTGCAGAAAGTGGATTGGCGGCGCTACGGGCAGAGCGGCCGGTCGAAGCGTGACTTGCGCCAGATGCGGCTGCGGTTGGAAAAAGAGCAAGGCCCGGATCATCCGCTGAAGGCCGGCCCGGGCGGATTCTACGACATCGATTTCGCGCTGCTGTTCCTGCGCTTGAAAGCCGGCGGCATCTTCTATAAGGTGCTGAATACGCCGGAGCGCATCGAGATCATCGAAGCCATGGGGCACTTGGAGCGCGCGGATGCCGAGTTTCTGCTGGAAGCAGCGACGTTCTATCGCGCCGTGGATCACGCGCTGCGCGTCTATTCGGGCCATGCCGAGACGAGCCTGCCTAATTCGGAAGCCCAGCTCCAGGTTTTGACCGGCCTGGTGCATCGCTGGATTCCGGAGCGGCCGAACGGCCAGGCGATCAAAGTGGAACTGGCGAAAATACAAAACCACACCCGCGGGATTTTCGAACGGCTGTTCGCGAGTTAAGCCGGACGGATCATGTCGAAGCGATCCTGCGTTCGCGTATAGGTGTTGCCCGCCATGCGCCCGATGGCGCGGAGCTTATCGGGATCGATCCGGAAGTTCTGGAAATACGCGTCGTCGATGTGGATGCGGATCACTTCGCCGAGCACCAGATTGCCGCCGTTTATGAGCCCGCTCATCTCGATGGTGTAAAGCAGCCGGCACTCCATGTTAATGGGCGATTCGGCCACGCGCGGCGGTTTCACCAGGTCGCTCGGAATCGGCGTCAGCCCCGAGACTTCGAACTCGTCGATTTCCGGCGGATATTCGCCCGCGCAGAGGTTCATCTTGTGACCGATTTCCTCCGATACCACGTTGACCACGAACTCGCGGGCCGTAGTGATGTTGCGCAGCGTATCCTTGCGCGGGTCAGGAGTGGCGCGGCGGCCCACGGTGAAAACCAGAACCGGCGGATTCGCGCTGGCTACCGTGAAAAAGCTGAACGGCGCAAGGTTGAATTCGCCTTCCGGATTCACGGTTGAGACGAAGGCGATGGGGCGCGGAACAACGGAGCCAATGAGAAGCTTGTAAACGTTGTTGTGGTCGGTGGAGGCGGGATCGACGATCAAGCTGATTATTGTAGCGCGGCAGTGAAGGGTCGTCATGGCACCACTTGCGCGTGGTGCTTTTTGGAGGGATGATATGGACGGGAGAGCGATATGCCAAGCTCAATCGTCACCACCGACATTGCCGCCGGCCTCACCACAAGTGCCGCGCCGTTTATCGAGCAGGCCAAGGCTGCGGGTCAGACCTTCATCGAGCAACCCTACGAACTCTACTCCGAAGAGAATCATCAAGCCTGGCATAAGCTTTACGCGCGCCTGACGCCGCGTTGGGAGCGCTACGCGAACGAACATTTCCTGAAGGGCATCCACTCGCTGTGTTTGGATCCCGAACGGATTCCGCGCCTGGCGGATGTCAATCGATTCTTGAGCCCGCTGACCGGATTCCAAGCGAAAGCAGTGAGCGGGTACGTGCCCGCGTTCGTTTTCTTCGATTGCCTCCGCAAGCGCACCTTCCCCACCACCATCACCATTCGCCGTTCCGATAAGCTCGACTATTTGCCGGAGCCCGATATTTTCCACGACATCGCGGGCCACGTTCCGATGCACACCGACAAGCAGTTTGCCGAGGCTCTGGTGCGCTTCGGCGAGTGTGCGCACACGGCGGCTGAGATGGCGGCGGGCATTCGCGGTCCCGACACGAGGATTCATTACCTGACGAGCGTGATCCGGGCCATGGCGCGATTTTTTTGGTTCACCATCGAGTTTGGCCTGATGCGGGGGCGAGAGCCTGGCGAACTGAAAGTCTATGGCAGCGGGCTGCTCAGCTCGCATGGCGAGATCGCTCACGCAATCGAAGCGCCGGAGGTGCAGCGCTACCCGATTCAACTGGAATGGGCCATTAATCAGGGCTTCGAGATCAACCACTACCAGCCGCTGCTATTCATTGTGGATTCGTTCGATCACCTGTTCAGCCTGGTGGATCAGTTGGAAGCTTGGATGAAAGCGGGCAAGCTGAGCAACGTGGCTCCGGGCGAACCCGAGGTGAATGAAGAAGACCTGAAGAGCTTCCTGCACGCCGAGCTGGATTAGTCATAATAGAGGAATGCGACTCCGCATAGCTGTCCTCTGCTTCGTCACGGCCCTGGCGCTGGTGGCGCAGACGCCCTCCCCCGATGCCTGGAAGACTTCTGAGACGCTCGGCGATGTCGATCTCTCGGGTCTGACGGCCGTTCAGAAAAAGGCCGTGCTCAAACTCCTGCGCGAGGAGGATTGCACCTGCCAATGCGGCATGAAGACGGCGGAGTGCATCATGAAGGACACCAATTGCGGCTACAGCCGCGGGCTCGCGAAGATAGCCATCCAAGGCGTGAAGGATGGCAAGAGTTTGGTTGAGATCAGCAAGCTGATGGACGCGTCGCCAAAAGCTCATCGGCCAAAGACACTGGAAGCGGCGGTGACCATTCCGGTGGCGGGATCGCCGGTGCGCGGGCCAGCCGATGCGCGCATCACGCTGGTGGAGTTTTCCGATTTCGAATGCCCGTTCTGCTCGGCCGCGGTGAAGCAGGTGGACACCGTGATGGCGGCTTATCCCAAGGACGTGAAGCTTATCTACAAACAATTCCCGCTTTCCATGCATCCGCATGCGCAGTTGGCCGCCGAGGCATCGCTCGCGGCGCGCGAACAGGGGAAGTTTTGGGAGATGTACGACGTGATGTTCAAGAATTACCGCACGCTGTCGCGCGAGAATATCATGCTGTGGGCCAAGCAGCTTGGTCTGGACATGAACAAGTTCACGACCGAAGTGGATTCGCACAAATACAAGGCCGAAGTGAAGAAAGATATCGAAGATGGGGAAGCGGCGAACGTGTATGGAACGCCCGCGTTCTACATCAATGGCAAACAGTACAACGGCGAGGTGAGCGTAGCCGCGCTGAAGCCGATTCTGGCCGCCGAGCTGAAGGGCGAGAACAAGGCCGAGCCGGACAAAGAAGCCAAGAAGGAAGCCAAGCCCGCCGAGACCAACTAGGCGAGTGAGGCCTGCAGCTTCTGGATCGCTTCCACGCAGCGCCGGTTGTCTTCGTCCGTACCGGTGGAGATACGAACGCAGTTCGGTAATCCGAAACTCGCGAGCGGCCGGATGATGATTCCCTGAGTTAGTAAGTCGGTTGTAAGTCGAGTGGCATGCGCGGCGTCGGGCAGAACTACCATTACGAAATTGGCTTCCGATGGAACGACGTTCAGGCCGATCGCGCGCAATCCATCGGTGAGGAACTTCAATCCGCGCGCGTTCATCTCGAGCGACTTGTGCAGGAACTCCTTGTCGGCTAGGGCGCCGATTCCCGCCGCCTGCGCGAGCGTGCTGGGCTCGAACGGCAGCTTCACTTTGAGCAGGTTCGAAATCAACCGTTCGTGTGCGAACCCGTAGCCGATGCGGACGCCGGCGAGCCCGTAGATCTTCGAGAATGTCCGCAGTGTGATCACGTTGTCGTAGCGATAATGCATGGAATCGGGATAACGCGGCGTATCTTTCGCATATTCGAAATACGCTTCGTCCAGGATGATAAGAACGCGCTCGGGAACGTGCCGGTAGAATTCGTCGAACTCGTGCTTTGAGAAGATGGTGCCGGTGGGATTGTTGGGATTGGCCAGGTAAACGATCTTGGTGTGTTCGTTGATGGCGGCGGCGAGGGCGGGCAAGTCGTAATGCCAGTCGCGATACGGGACCGTGCGGTACGCCACGCCGCGTGACTTCGCCAGCACTTGAAACCCGATGAACGCGGCTTCGGTGGTGAGCACTTCATCCTCATCACCCAGGAACGTGCGAATGATGTTGGACATGATGCCTTCCGAACCGCTGCCCGCGATGACATTTTCGATCTTGGTCTCGTATTTTTCGGCGAGAACGCGCCGCAGATCGAGGCCGCTGTTGGGGTAAAGCTGCAGCTGGCTCATGCATCGTTCCATGGCTTCGATGGCGCGCGGGGAGGGGCCGATGGGATTTTCGTTTGACGCGAGTTTGCTGACGCGGGTGAGGCCGTAGGCGCGACGGACGTCTTCCGAGCTGCGCCCGGGCTCGTAGGGACGCAATGATGCGATGTAGGGGGGAACGAGCGGCATTTCATTTTCAGTGTGGCACAGGGTGCAGGCCCGGACTGAGTCACGATTCTGTTCACAGAAGCGAACTTCCTGCTAGCACCAGCGGGCTTCCCTCTACTAGCGTAGATAAGAGCCATAATAGATCGATCGCAGATCCGACCACGCCATGCACGCTGTCTCCAAGATCGACCCAGCCGCCGCGCAGATCCCCAAGCTTTACCAGTCGCACAGCCTCGGATTTCGTCGCGCGACGTACGTGGATCGAGCGATGGGATCGGTTCACATGGGCACCGGGATTTGTTTTCTCGATCCGAACGGCGCGATTCAGCTTCACCTGCACTCGTTCGAAGAGAGCTTCTACATTCTCGAGGGAACCGTCCTTGCGCAGATCGGCGATAAAACATATACGCTGGGGCCCGGCAATTTCGGATTGATTCCGACCGGTGTTCCGCATGCGTGGCGCAACTCGGGGAGCGCGCCGGTCCGTTGGCTCGAAATGCAAGCGCCGCAGCCGCGCGAGGCGGACTACGGCCGCGATACTTTTTTCGGCACCGAAGCTCCCGCGCAAGACGTCATCGCGCCGATCGGCCATTTCGACGAATCGCAACTGCCGCGGCCGGGCGGCGTATCGCAAATGGAAGGTTTCAACCCGACCACCGGTGTGGCGATCAAGATGTTCGTCGATCGCTCATTCGGCGCAACGCATCAATCGCTGTTCCTGATCCAATATTCGGCCGGCGCGAAGATCGATCCGCACGATCATACGTTCGAAGAGAGCTACTTCATCGTCGGTGGACGCGTGCAGGCTGTCGCGGACGGGAAGAGTTACGATCTTGGTCCCGGCGACGTTATCTGGACCGGCGTCGGATGCATCCACAGTTTTGCCAACACAGGCGCCGAACCGGTCCGCTGGATCGAGACGCAAGCGCCGCTGCCGCCCGCCAAAGAAGTATTCCGATTTGAGCGCGATTGGGCGGAGAAATTCGCATAATTGGAGAAATAAATGTCCACCGTATTTGGCGCCACGCGCACCAAGCCGTTCACATCCGCGGAGTTCATGGAGAGCCTGCGCGACGACCGCGAGATCTGGATCTACGGCGAGCGGGTGAAAGATGTCACCACGCATCCGGCATTTCGCAATACCACGCGCATGCTGGCGCGCCTGTACGACGCCCTGCACGATCATCGCAAGGCGATCCTGTGCACCGAGACCGACACCGGAAGCGGCGGCTACACGCATCATTTCTTCAAAGCTCCGCATAACGTCGAAGAAATGGTGGCATCGCGCGATGCCATCGCGGAATGGGCGCGTGTGACGTATGGCTGGATGGGCCGCAGTCCCGATTACAAGGCGGCGTTTCTGGCAACGCTCGGCGCGAACTCCGAATTCTACAATCCGTATCAGGAGAATGCCCGGCGCTGGTACAAAAAGGTGCAGGAGGAAGTCACTTTCGTCAACCACGCGATCGTGAATCCGCCGGTAGATCGCAACAAAGAACTCTCCGAAGTGCGCGACGTCTACATGCACGTGGAGAAGGAAACCGATGCGGGCCTCGTGATCAGCGGGGCGAAAGTGGTGGCGACGACATCCACGCTGACGCACTACAATTTCATTGCAAACAACGGGGCGTTACCGATTAAAACGAAGGATTTTGCGTTCGTTTGCATTGTCGCGACCGATTCACCGGGCGTGAAGCTGTTTTGCCGGCCGTCGTATGAAATGACCGCCGCAGCCGTTGGGAGTCCTTTCGACTATCCGCTGTCGAGCCGCCTTGACGAGAACGATTCGATCATCGTATTCGATAAAGTGCTTGTGCCGTGGGAAAACGTGTTCGCGTACGGCGACATCGATAAGGTCAACAACTTTTTCCCGCGGTCGGGATTCCTGCCGCGATTCATGTTCCACGGTTGCGTGCGCCTGGCTGTGAAGCTCGATTTCATTGCAGGACTGTTGCTAAAAGGCGTGGAGGCTACCGGGTCCAAGGATTTTCGCGGGGTGCAAGCGCAGGTGGGCGAAGTGCTGGCATGGCGCAATCTGTTCTGGGGACTTACTGACGCAATGGCGCGCACCGTTACGCCGTGGACGCCGGGTTACGTGCTGCCGAATCTCGATTACGGCCTGGCCTATCGCGTCGCGTCCAATTTGATTTATCCGCGGCTCAAGGAAATCATCGAGAACGTGCTCGCGAGCGCGCTGATTTATCTGCCGTCGCACTCAAGCGACTTTAAAGTGCCGGAGATCCGGAATTATCTGGAGACGTTCGTACGCGGGTCCAACGGATACTCGGCGCTGGATCGCGTAAAGCTGATGAAGCTGATGTGGGACGCTATGGGCACTGAGTTCGGCGGACGCCACGAGCTGTATGAGCGCAATTACTTCGGCAATCACGAAAGCATTCGCTTCGAGACGCTGATGGTGGCGGACAAGATGGGGCAATCCGACAAATACAAAGGCTTCGCCGAGCAGTGCATGGCCGAATATGATTTGGATGGCTGGACGGTGCCCGACCTGATCAACCCGGACGATATTAGTATCATAGGGAAGTTCGGCCGCAAATAATGACGGCTGGCAATGAGTGACAGACCCGGCGTCTATTGAATCAAACCATTGATACCCGACAATTTCGCAATGCGCTCGGCCGCTTCGCCAGCGGCGTCACTGTTCTAACAGCACAGTACGAGGGTGAAACGCACGGCATGACCGCGAATGCGTTTGTGTCGGTGTCGCTCGATCCGCCGCTCATTCTGGTTTCGCTCGACAATCGGTCCAACATGCACAAGATCCTGCCGGTGGTGCGGCGCTTCGGCATCAGCGTGCTGGCCGAGGATCAAGTGCCGCTGAGCAATCATTTCGCGGGGCGCAAGGCGCCGGAACTTCACATTCGATTCGTCACGCGGCGCGACATTCCGCTGCTCGCAGGCGCGGTCGCGTATTTCGTGGTTGAGGTGACGGACATTCATCCGGCTGGCGACCATACGCTGTACATCGCACGGGTGGAACACTTCGAGGGCGGCGAGAGCGATCCGCTACTTTTTTATGGCGGGCAATACCGGCGCGTGCGCGGGGAAAAAGGCAAGCCGACGCAATGGGCCGAGGATGAGTTTTCGCTATTTTCGATCGGGAACGTCGATCCGCCGGTTACGTGATCAAACTGCAGCCTTGGCTGGCGATTCCACGGTGTGTTCGTTGAAGCTGTATCCGAAGCCGCGCACGGCGCGGATGAACGACGGATTGGCGGGATCGGGCTCGATTTTCTGCCGCAGGCGTAGGATGTACACATCCACAGTGCGATCGGTGACGGCGCGATCATGTCCCCAGACGGCGTCTAAGAGCTGCTCGCGGCTGTAAACGACGCCGGGGCGGCTCATGAGAAATTCCAACAGGCGGAACTCGGTGGCGGTGAGCGCCACTTCGGCCCCGCGCAGCGTCACCCGGCAGCTTGCGCGATCGAGCTCGAGATCCCCGGCCCTGACCGTGCGGGCAGGCGACGATTGCGACCGGAACTGGTTCTTGACGCGGGCAATCAGCTCGCGGATGAAGAACGGCTTCACCATATAATCGTTGGCGCCTAGCTCCAGACCCAGGATGCGGTCCGTTTCCGAAGCACGGGCGGTGAGGAAGATGATTGGAACATGCGCCAGTTCGGAATGATTGCGGAGGCCCTTGCAAATTTCGAGGCCATCGGAATCCGGCAGCATGATGTCCAGAATCGCCAGATCGGGCCGTTCGCGGCGGCAAAGCTCGATAGCGCCGCGTCCGGTTTGAGAGCCTGCGACCGCAAACCCTTCTTTCTCAAGGTTGTATTTCAACAGAGCAAAGAGGTCGGAATCATCTTCGATAAGGACGATTTTCTTCATGGGCCTTCCCTTGAAGGGTAACCCGATTTAGGTTACAACTGCATTACGGCTAGGTTAACGGAAGTTGAAGGCGGGAGTTTTATTACAGCCGCGCCGGGGAGGGTTGGTAGAGGCCGCGTTCGGAAATATAGAGGCCCACGGCAGCAGGCAACTCGGCGGGAATCTCGCCAATGGCCAGCTTTCGCCTTATTTCTGATGAAGATACCGGCAGAGCCACGGTGTCCAAGCGGTGCACCCGCGCGCCGGGAGGGGCCGAATACGGATGGCCGGGGCGGGTGACGACGATGAACTCGGTCAGTCGGACAAGGTCCTGCCAGCGGTGCCAGGTGGAAACTTCGGCAAAAGCGTCGGCACCGATGATGAAGTAAGGCTCCTGGCCAAGCTCGCGGACTCGTGCCACGGTGTCGATGGAATAGCTTTTGCCCTCACCCGCTTCCAACCGCGACGCAAGGAAGCGCGGATCGGCCTGGCAGGCGAGCTCGGTCATGAGGAAACGGTCCTCGTAACTGGCGCCGGTGTGAGCGGTCTTGTGCGGCGGATGGGCGGCAGGAATGAACCAGACCTGCTCGAGTTCGAATTGATCGGCGGCTTCGCGCGCAACGGTGAGATGGGCGATGTGGATAGGGTCGAAAGTGCCGCCGAACAGGGCCAGTCGCATGACTAGTTCTTCCGGCAATAACATTTCCACCGGGATTTGTTCAGTTTAGCGCACTGCGGAAATGGTGCGCTGGCTGAGGAACCAGGCCTGGCAGTCGCTGCCGGCCCGGCGGGACTTGGCCGTGTAAGCGCCGTCCTTGTTCATATGGCGGGCGCCGACTTCGTCGTGCAGGTAGGAATGCAGGACTTCGTCGCGAAGCCGTTTAATCATTTCGGGCTGCGTTACTGGAAACAGGACTTCGACGCGCCGGTTCAGATTGCGGGGCATCAGGTCCGCGCTGCCGAGATAACATTCCTCGGCGCCATTGTTGCGGAAATAGAAAATGCGGCTGTGCTCGAGAAAACGGCCCAAAACGCTTCGGACGTGAATGTTTTCGCTTACGCCGGGGGTTTGGGGACGCAGGCAGCAGGCGCCGCGCACGATCAAATCGACATTCACGCCGGCCTGGGAAGCTTGATATAGCAGTTTGATGACGGGCTGGTCTTCGAGGGCGTTCATCTTCAGGATCAGACGGCCTTTGCCGCCCTGGCGCTGGATATCGATTTCGCGCTGGATCATCTCTTCGATGCGCTGGCGCAGATTGAGCGGGGCGACCAGGAGTTTGCGGAAGGTTTTCTTGCGCGAGTAGCCGGTGAGGTAATTGAACAAATCGGTAGCGTCGGCGCCGATCTGCTCATCGCAGGTGAACAAGCCCATGTCGGTATAGAGGCGAGCAGTGGCCGGATTGTAGTTGCCGGTGGCGAGGTGGCAATAACGGCGGATGGTGTCGCCCTCGCGCCGTACTACGAGGATGACTTTGGAATGGACTTTCAGGCCGAGCAGACCGTAGACCACGTGGACGCCTTCGCGTTCCATGGCTCGGGCCCATTCGATATTGCTCTCTTCATCGAAGCGGGCTTTCAGCTCGACGACGACGGCGACCTGCTTGCCGTTTTCCACCGCTTCGAGCAGCGCTTCGACGATCGGCGAATTGCGGCCCAGCCGGTAGAGCGTCATCTTGATGGCCAGGACGTCGGGATCGCGCGCGGCGCGGCGCAGGAATTCGACCACTGGTTGGAACGATTCGTAGGGATGGTGGAGCAGTTGATCCTGCTGGCGGATGAGATCGAAAAGGTCGTCTTCTTTCGAGGCGAAGCCGGCCGGGGTGTAGGGCAGGAAAGGCTTGTCCTTCAGATCGGGACGATCGAGCGAAATCAGATGGCGCAGACGGCTGAGATCGAGTGGTCCGTTGACGCGATAAATGTCGGAAGAATCGAGCTCGAGCTTGCCGGCGAGAAACTCGATCATGGCGGCAGGCGTGCGCGCCTCCACTTGCAGGCGAACGGCGTCGCGAAAACGGCGCTGCCAGACGGCTTCTTCGATGGTCTCAAGCAGGTCGTCCGTTTCGAGTTCCTTAATAGCTACTTCGGCGTCGCGGGTGAGGTGAAATACGTGCGCCCGCAAAATCTCAAGACCGGGAAAGAGATGGTGCAGATTGGCGATGATCAATTGCTCAAGCCAAACAAATGCGTATTCGCGCATCGTTTGTCCCGCGCTGGGCGGCAGCGCGACCGGAAGGAGCTGTGGCAAAGTGTCGGGCACCTTCACGCGAGCGAAGTGTTCCGGGCCGCCATGGTCGCGAACCGCGACAGCGATATTCAAGCTGAGGTTCGAGATATGGGGAAAGGGACGGCCAGGGTCGAACGCGAGCGGAGTGAGAACGGGAAATACTTTCTCGGCGAAAAACGTATCGAGCTGTGCGCGCTGTTCCAGGCTGAGGTCGGCGAGGTTGAGCAGACGAATATGATTGGCTTCGAGCGCCGGGAGCAGATCTTCGCGCAGAAACTCGTACGCACCGCTGACCAGGCGGCCAACCACGCCGCGAATGGACTCTAGAGTTTCCGAGGGGCCGCGCCCATCGATGCCAGGTTCGCGGACGCCGTTCTCGATTTGCTGCGTAAGGCCGGCGACGCGCACCATGAAGAATTCGTCGATATTGGAGCCGAAGATCGAGAGGAACTTAACGCGCTCCAGAAGCGGATTGCGGCGATCGCGAGCTTCTTCCAACACCCGGCGCTGGAATTCCAGATGGCTGAGTTCCCGGTTGAGATATAGGGCGGGGTCGTGCAGTTCGGGCAGATCGGCGATCTTCAGCGGGGCTCGAGCGGCCTCGGCGCACATGTTCTATCAGTGTACCGAAGCCGCAGGAGCGTTCGTGGAACCTTAGTTTTGCTCGTCAGTTTTGTTCAACAACTCGGAGGTTATTCGTCACGGAGAAAACTCCAGAGACTCCATTCGCCCGGATATTGGCCATGTCTTTATCGCCCTGCCGGTCCACCACGCCCATGAGCGTGACGTGCCCGTTATCGACGATGATATGGATCGAAGGTTGCGTGCCCAGGGCATAGCGATACAATCCTCCGAAGCCATAGATGGCCCGATATTCGGCCACGCGAATGCGATTATCGAACGATGACAAAGGCAGAACGCGGATGTTGTTGATCACCTGGGTTACACCGGCCAGGTGCTTGACGGCGCTAGCGGCGTCGTTCTTTACCACCGGCTGGGTGACATCACCCGACAAAGTAACAACGCCGTTATCCACGGTATAGTTCAAATCGTCGAAAACATTGTAGTAGGGAAGCATCACCAATTGATGGCGAACCTGGCTCGCCAAATCCTGCGGCGCGCTGCCATTGTCTGCGAACATCGGCATACTGGCAATTGTCAGCCCCGCAGCGAGCGCAATACTCTGAAAGATCCTCTTCATACGCTTTACTCCATCCACCTAATCCGATGTTTTACCGGGGGTTGGGGTTGCTTGAATTACGGAGCTTTACGGATGCTATGCTTGGCACTTGCGTGGGAAACGCGTTTTACATGGGTTCTCAGATAGATGGAGAGTGAAGCCGGGGACATCACGGTTTTACTGCGCAAATGGAAAGCAGGGGACGCAGAGGCGCGCGATCAGCTTATGCCTCACGTTTATCCCCATCTGCATGAGGTTGCCGCCGCTTATCTCCGCCGCGAGTCTGGGGACCACACACTGCAGCCCACGGCCCTGGTTCATGAGCTGTATCTGCGGCTACTCCAGCAGCGAAAACCGGACTGGGACGATCGGGTTCATTTCTATGCTTTTGCCGCGTCGGTAATGCGCCGGATCTTGATGGACCATGCCCGTGCGACGCATGCCGATAAGCGCGGCGCCGGCGTCCAGCATGTGCCGCTTTGCGACGAGGTCCCGTGGGTGAATCTGAACAGCGTAGACGTGTTGGACCTCAATCGTGCGCTGGACGAGTTGGATTCCGTGGACGCCCGCAAAGTCCGCCTGGTGGAATTGCGTTATTTCCTGGGCTGCACACTCGAGGAATCCGCTGAACTCCTGGGCATCTCTCGAGCGACAGCGGAGCGAGATCTCACTCTGGCGAGGACCTGGCTTTATTCGAGACTCGTTTTGAAGAAGGACCGGGAGAGCGCTTCGGAGTTGCCGGGAGCGGAGTCCTCATGAGGGCATTTCACCGCCGTTTGCGCGATTCATAGGTAGGGCTCTCTTATGAATCCGGATGCCGGCGATACTCCGCTTAGCCCCCCACTCACTCCAGAACGCTGGCAACGAATTGAGCTCATCTTTCACGCCGCTCTCGATGTGGTGCCAGATAGCAGGAGAGAGTTTCTGCTCAATTCATGCCACGGGGATACGGCGCTTTTAGCTGAGCTGCAGAACCTGCTTTTCGCTCTCGAAGATCAGAAGCGTTTCAGGCCCGCGGCGAATGCGATCGAGCCCAAAGGGCGAGTGGGAGAAACGGTAGGCGGATACAAACTGGATTCCGAACTCGGGCAGGGCGGTATGGGAACGGTGTACCTGGCTCATCGCGCGGATGGCGAATTTGAGCAGCAAGTTGCGCTCAAGGTGGTGAGTTCGCATCTGCGCACCCGATTCTTCACGGAACGATTTCGGTCGGAGCGCCAGATCCTGGCAGACCTCAATCATCCCAACATCACGAGGCTTCTGGATGGCGGCGTGGATGTCAGCGGCGATCCGTACCTGGTGATGGAGTATGTCGATGGGCAAACCCTCAACCGTCACAGTGACGAGCGTCTGCTACCCATACCCGATCGCATCCGGCTTTTTCTACAAGCTTGTTCCGCGGTGGAGTACGCGCATCGCAAATTGGTGGTGCATCGGGATCTCAAGCCGGGCAATATTCTGGTGACCAAGGAGGGCGTGCTCAAGCTGCTCGACTTCGGCACGGCGAAGCTGCTATTGACCACGACGGAACAGACCACCACGCGGTTTCATGCCATGACGTTGCGCTACGCGAGTCCAGAACAGCTACGCGGGGAGGCTGTCTCCACAGCCATGGACGTCTACTCGCTGGGAGTGGTGTTGTACGAGCTGCTCGCCGGGGCGTGGCCCTTTGGCGATCCCGATTCGCCGATCGCCGGCCTGGAGCGTGCGGTGCGAGATGTAGATCCGACTCCACCGGGGTCGCTCGTCACCGACGAATCGGCCCGATTGCGCGCGACATCGAAGGCCAAGCTCGCGCATGTATTGGATGGCGATTTGCGCGGTGTGATGGCGAAAGCGATTGAAGCCGATCCTCGGCGCCGTTACCCGTCGGTAGAGCAATTTTCCGAGGATCTGCGGCGATACCTGGATGGGCAGCCGGTGCTGGCCCATGAGCAGACATGGCTTTATCGCGGAGCGCGGTTTGTGCAACGCTATCGCTGGCGAGTAGTTATGGGCGCGGTACTGGCTGCCGCCATGGGTCTTTCGGCGCTCGTCATGTTGCAACAATATGGCCGCGGGCAACGGCGCATGGTGCAGGTTCGCGATTTGAGCCAATCCTATGTGACCGACATTCTAAGAGAGGTTCAAAAGCTGCCGGGATCCATGAAAGCGTCTTTGCTGATTGTGGATCGGGCGCGCAATAATCTGGACCAATTGTCACCCGAGGCGCCGAACGATCCCGAACTGAGGCGCGCGTTGGCGACAGCGTACTTGCAGCTTGCCGACATCCAGGGCAAGCCGTTCACGGTGAGCATCGGCGATACACAAGGGGCGCTGGTAAGTTACCGCAAAGCGGAGGCGATGGCCGCTCAGGCTGCCCCGAACGATTGGGGAATGCTGGCGGTTGTGGTGCAGGCGCGCATCAGCACTGCCGTGATCGAAACTCGTTCGGGACAATTTGCGGAAGCGAAGTCGCTACTCAATTCCACGCTTAATCCGGCCAGGCAGCTGTGGAAGGACGCGCCGCCAAATTTTCAGGTGAACGGGAAACCGGCGGCGGCGCTCTATGCGGAGGCGAATTTGAGGCTGGGTTATGCGTTGCTGAATTCCGCCGATTCGTTGCCGGAGCTTCAAGCCGCGCTCGATCAGTTTCGCCGTACGATCGCGGTTGCGGAGGAGATTCAGGCCGCTCATCCTGGCATGGACGATGTGGCTGCGGTGGCCAGCCAATACGCTGGATTCACTCTAGAGGGGCTGGGCCTGCGGACCGGAAATCGCGCCTATTACGAACAAGGTGTTGCCGCGCATCAGCGCTCCGCGGATTCCGCGTGCCAGGCTCTGCGGAAGGAGCCCAGCCAGCAGGCACAACGGAAATGCGGCGACGCTCTGGGCGAGTTGAGCTGGGCCATGCATCAAGCTGGAGAAGGGGAATCGGCGGTGCAGGCCGCTGCGGGGTCGCTGTCCATGATGGAGCCGGTGGCGAAAGCCGAGCCCGATAGCGTGGAGGCGCAGCAGGATCTGATCAACGCGTATTTCCATTTAGGCGCCGCCGAAAGTGTCGCGGGCAAGTTGAGCACGGCGATGGGCCATCTGCGAATCGCGGAATCCATGATGCGCGCGGGGCTGCGGAAGGCAGCGCCCAACGACGCACTCCAGACGTCGAAGCTGTATAGCGACATCCAACGCGAGATCGGCGACACCCTGCTCTTGATGCATGACTTTGACGGCGCCGTCGGAGCGTTCGAAAAAAGTGTTGCGACCTATCCGCAGTCGAGCAAGCCAAATTGGCTGTTCAGGGATCTAGAGCGGCGCCTGGCGCGTGCACGCGCACTCCAGGCGGGTCGCGCCTCCGACCGCTAGACCGGCTCCCTTACGGTCGCGGCTCAGTAAGTAGCGGTAATAGTACTAATGGCATCGCGCGCCCTCGATTTGGTGAGGGACTCCCTGGGCGGTTTACGCAATCTCAGGTGTTAGCACACATAAGCCGTCACAGGGGAATCATGAATCGCCTATATTGTGTCGTATTGTCCACCGCGTTCGCTGGACTCTTTTCTATCGTTGCCCAAGCACAAACGCAGGCAGTGGCTCTGAATTCGCCGCGGAGTTCGGGAATATCGAAGAGTTATGGAAAGCTGCCACTCGGCTTCGAACCCAATCGCGGCCAGACGGACGGGCGGGTGCAGTTTGTCGCCCGGGGAGCCGGTTACAGCATATTCCTCAACGCCACTTCTGCGACATTTGCGTTGCAGCACGGCGCCTCGGTTCGCATGAGCCTGGGGGGAACCAACGCGCACGTCACGATGCAACCCGCGGACAAATTGCCAGGCGTTGTCAGCTACATGCTGGGGAGCAGCCGGATTAGCAACCTGCCCACGTATGCGAAAGCCAGTTCATCCGATGTTTATCCCGGGATCGACCTGGTTTACCACGGGACGCAGGGCCAGCTGGAATACGATTTTGTCGTGGCTCCGCAAGCCGACCCGTCGAAGATCCAATTGAAATTTGAGGGCGCTGAGCCGAGGGTCGACAACGCGTCAGGCGATTTGCTGTTGTCGCCAGCGGTGCGATTCCAAAGGCCGGTGCTCTACCAGCAAGTGGGCGGCGCGCGCAAGCCGGTGAGCGGGAGCTTCATCGTGGCCGATAACGAAGTGAGGTTTCGGGTGGGCACTTACGATCGCACGCAGGAGCTGGTTATCGATCCGGTGCTGCTTTATTCGAGCTATCTCGGCGGATCGTCACAGGAAACGGCGATCAACGCGATGACGGTGAATGCGGCTGGCGACATCTACGTCACTGGGGTAACAAACGCACTCGACTTCCCGACGACTGCGGGAGTGATCGAGAAAAACTGTCCGGCCGGCAATCCGGACCTTGGCGCCAGCAAGTGCGGTCCGTCGTCAGCTTCGGCGGCCTTTGTGTCCAAGATCAGCGCCGACGGCCAATCCCTGATTTACTCGACTTACCTCGGAGGAGGCGGATCGGGTAGTTCCAATGATTCCGGCACGGGGATCGCGGTGGATTCAGGCGACGATGCCTGGGTGGTGGGCCGGACGCAATCGAACGATTTCCCAATTACCGGCGATGCACTCCTGGGCTTCTGCAATCCGGTGGCTGCGGACTTCAATTTGAGCACCGACCAGTACGAAGGAGAAAAGAGCGGCTGCATCGGGAATGACACCAATTCCGCATTCCTGGTCCATCTCAACACGACCGGGACCAGCATTTTGTACGGGACTTTTCTAAGCGGCTCGGGCGACGTGCATCCGGCGCAGATCGCTCTCGACGCATCGGGCAACATTTACGTAGCCGGATCGGCTTTCACCGCGAACGTGGGCACGCCGGCGACTGTCTTCGCCAACGATGGACAGTTCAACTATCCGACCACGACGGCGGCGTATCAGCCTATCGTCATCGGCGGCAGCAGCTACTCGGCGTTCGTGACCGAACTTACTCCGGACGGAAAATCGCTGGTTTATTCCACGATGTTCAGCGGTCCGAATCAGAACACCTATAACGATGCGCTGGCCGTGGGCGACGGGAAAATCTTTATCGGCGGCTACACGCAGGATCCGCATCTGCCGACAACGACAGGCGCGCTTTCGCATACGTGCGTGGGCGGTCCAACCGCGGCGGGAACCGATACGGTGTGCATCAATGGGTCCCCGAATGCATATGTCGCCGAGTTCGATCCCACATTGACCGGCACCGCATCGCTGGTGTTTTCCACGTACTTGAACGGATCAGTCTCAACGCACGGGACGGAATCGTCCATGGTCAATGCGCTTGCGGCCGACGCTTCGGGCAACGTTTACGCGGGTGGGCAGGACACATACACGGTGGCGGAGGGCTTTCCGGCGACGTCGGGAGTGGTGCAATCCACTTGTTTTGTCGCCACGAATTCCGGGGAATGCGGTACGGGTTTTGTGACGAAGCTAAATGCTACGGGAGCGCTGGTGTGGTCGACGTTTTATGGATCGCCATCGACGGCTTCGGGCAACGAGACTGTGGCGGCGATCGCGCTCGACTCCTCCGAGAATGTCTACATCACAGCCAACGCCAGTGGGCTGGGCGATTACCTTCTCAACAACGGCTTCCAGGGTTTCGCGGCTGGTGCGGCTTATATCACTGAGCTGAGCAGCGATGCGTCCCAGGTGCTGTTTGGCTCATACTACGGCGGCACGGCGAACGTTTTTCCGACGGGTCTGGTGGTGGATACGAAAGAGCATATCTACGTGGCCGGCTACTCGGCGGGATCCGATTTGCCGCTAGTGAAGGCTTACCAATCGACCAGTGCAGGCGGATTCAACGAAGGCTTCTTCGCGAAGGTTTCGCTCGGCGCCGGAATCGCGTCGCAGATGGCCGGAAATACCGCGGCGCAATCGACTCTGGTGTCGACGGCGTTCGGATCGCTGCTGAGCGTGACGGTAGAGGACATCGACAACAATCCAGTCCAGGGTGTTCAAGTGACGTTCACGGCGCCGTCGTCGGGCGCGAGCGGAACGTTCGCCAATACTACGAATACGACGCAAGCGACGACGGGTTCGAACGGCATCGCCACGGCGACGACTTTCACCGCGAATGGACAATCCGGCGGGCCATACAACGTAACCGCGAGTGCGACCGGGCTGACGCCGGTCAACTTCTCGCTGACCAATCTTGCAAAAACGAGCCCAACCATTACGTGGGCTAATCCGGCGGGCATAGCGTTTGGAAGCGCGCTGGGATCGGGGCAACTCGACGCGACGGCCAATGTGGCGGGGACATTTGTCTACAATCCGCCGGCTGGAACGGTTCTGCTGCCGGGCAATGGCCAGACGCTTTCGGTGACGTTCACGCCTAACGATACGGTGGATTATTCAACCGCGACTGTCACGGTGTTGATCAATATCGGTCCCGCATCCGGCCCAGCGAATCTGGTTGTCACTAAGACGCTGACGCGCGTTGCAAGCCAGATTGTCGTGGTGGTGACAATCGCCAATACCGGCGCAACGGCGGCATCGAATGTCCAATTGACCACGGCGAAAATCGGTACAACGTCAACTACGACGACGCTTCCGCAGGCGCTGGGCACAATCGCCGGCGGCGCAATAGCGCAAGTGACCGTGAGCTTTCCGGGGACGGTTGGCGCGTCCGGGGCGGCAACCACGATGACATTATCTGGAACCTATACGGGGAGCAGCTTTAGCTCGGCCGGGCGGATCACGCTGCCCTAAGGTTCAGACACGGCTTAATTACGGAGGAGAATTCATATGATAAAGAACTGGTTCACAATCCTAGCTCTGGCTTTGCTGCCCTCGGCGGCAGCTTTGGCTGACACGATCACGATCACGCTCGATTCGCCTACGCTCTCAGGATCGGCGGGCGACACGCTGCAGTTCTTCGGGACATTGACCAACACCACGAGCGATACGGTGTTTCTCAACGACGACAACTTCAATCTCGCGAGCATACCGTTAGGCTCAATCGACGACAGCCCTTTCTTCGCGAATGCGCCGTTGTCGCTGGACGCGGCTGGATCGCTGGATGGCGGATTCACCAGCGGCGACATCGAGCTGTTCGATGTGACCATCCCCGATCCTTTCCCGCCGGGCAACTACGACGGAACGTTTCAAGTGCTCGGCGGCGCGGACGGCGGGTCGCAAGACATCGTGGGTACGGCCGATTTCACGGTTCAGGTGTTGGGACCGGTGAGCGGGGTTCCCGAACCCGGTTCGCTTGGATTGATGGCGGCTGCTTTGGTGGGCATTTGCGCTATAAACCGGCGGCGGCGCAACCGCGCCTGAGGCCGATCATCCTGATAATAGGCCACAAAGCACGCTATGATGGAGGGGTAAGCCCTTCTATCATCTATTTCCATGTCAGAATCACGTGCACCCGAACTAGGTATCAACAGTTGGCTTGAAGACGAGCTGTATCAGCAGTATTTGAACGATCGTAAGACCGTTGACGAGAGCTGGAAAGAAGTCTTCGATACTAACGGCAGCGCAGCTCCACCGGTAAGCGATTCGAAGCCGGCAAACGGGGCGCATGACACTCGATCGGTCACCCTGCAAAATGGCGGCCACGCGGCCGCTGCTTCGCTACCCGCCGTTCCTGAGCATCAGCCTGTGGCAGGTGAGACGCTGATGCCCTTGCGCGGCGCCGCGGCTCGTATCGCCGAGAACATGAACCTGAGCCTGAGCATTCCGCTCGCGACGTCGCAGCGGGTGATGCCGGTAAAGGTGATCGACGAGAACCGGCGCATCCTGAACGAACATCGCGCGTTGATCGGCAAGAGCAAGATTTCCTACACGCACATGGTGGCGTGGGCGATCGTGAAGGCGCTGGGCAGCAATCCTTCGTTGAACCATGCGTATGCGGAGACCAATGGCCAGCCGTTTCGCGTGGTGCGCGACGGTGTGAACATCGGCATCGCGGTGGATGTGGCGGGCAAAGACGGCACGAGGTCGTTGAAAGTGCCGAACATCAAGGACGCCGCCTCGATGGACTTCGCGCAGTTCGTCAGGGCTTTCGACGACATCATTTTTCGGGCGCGCAACAACAAGCTCACGGTGCAGGATTTCGAAGGCACCACGATTTCGCTCACGAATCCGGGCACGGTGGGTACGCTTGGTTCGGTGCCGCGGTTGATGCCGGGGCAAGGCGCGATCATCGCGACGGGCGCTATCGATTTTCCGGCGGAATACCACGGCGTCACCGATCAACTGCGCGCGCTGCTGGGCTTGAGCAAAGTGATGACGGTGACGTGCACCTACGATCATCGCGTGGTGCAAGGCGCGGAATCGGGTGCCTTCCTGGGGAGTTTGCAAGGGCTGCTCGAGGGCGACAACGGATTCTACGAGCACATTTTTTCGGACCTGAAGATTCCGTACAAGCCGGTGCACTGGGAGCCGGACCGTCCGGTTTCAATCCCCGGGTTGCGCGGCGGGCAGCACGAGGACGTGGCGAAGGAAGCCGCGGTATTGCAGTTGATCAACGCTTATCGCGTGCGCGGGCATCTTATTGCGGACTTTGATCCATTAGGTTCGGAGCCGGTGTATCATTCCGAGCTCGACCCGGCCACGTATGGGCTGACCATCTGGGATTTCGATCGCGAGTTTCTCACTGGTACGCTGATGTCGGAAGACGATCAGCCGCAAAAGACAGCCACGCTGCGCGAGATTCTGGAGACCTTGCGCCAGACCTACTGCGGAAAAATCGGATGCGAGTACATGAACATCCAGATTCCGGAACAGAAGCGCTGGCTGCAACTGCGGATGGAGCCGACCGGCAATCGCTGGCCGCTCGACGAGCAGACCAAGCTGCGCGCGCTGCAGCGCGTGATCGAAGCCGAGGAATTCGAGCGATTTCTGCACACGCGGTTCATTGGGCACAAGCGGTTTTCGCTGGAAGGTGGAGAATCCGCGATCGCGATTTTGGACGAGATCCTGGATCGCGCGGCCGACACCAACGTGCATGAAACGGTGATCGGCATGGCGCACCGCGGGCGCTTGAATGTGCTTGCGAACATCGTCGGCAAATCGCTCGTGCAATTGTTTTCCGAATTCGAAGGCATTGACCCCGACAGCACGCAGGGTTCAGGCGACGTGAAATATCACCTGGGCGCGAGCGGCGTGCGGAAATCGTCGTCGGGACGCGAGATCGTGGTGTCGGTGGCGTTTAATCCGAGCCATCTGGAAGCGGTGGACCCGGTAGTGGAAGGCTTGGTACGGCCCAAGCAGGACCGGTTAGGCGATGTCAACCGTGAGCGCGTGATTCCGATTCTGATTCACGGCGATGCGGCGTTCGCGGGGCAAGGCGTGGTACCTGAAACACTGAACCTGTCGCAACTGGAAGGTTACACGACCGGCGGGACGATTCACCTGGTGATCAATAATCAGATTGGATTCACCACCAATCCGAATGAAGCGCGATCGACGCCGTATTCCACCGATGTCGCGCGCATGGTGCAGGCGCCGATTTTCCATGTGAACGGCGACGATCCGGACGCTTGCATCCGGGTGGCGCAGATGGCGTATGACTATCGCCAGACGTTCAAGCGCGATGTTGTGATCGACATGTTCTGCTATCGCCGGCATGGTCACAACGAAGGCGACGATCCGAGCTATACGCAGCCGATTCTGTATCGCAAGATCAAGAATCATCCGTCGGTGGCGTCGCAATACTCCGATCTTCTGGTGCGCGAGCGGCTGATCGACGCCGAGAACGTAGCGCAAATCCGCAAGGGCATCAACCAGCGCCTCAACGACATCTACGACGCCTCCAAGCAAAACCAGGAGCAGTACCAACTGCAGGAATTAGGTTCGGTGGAGCTGGACGACATTGCGGCGCCCAGTCCGAACACAGCTGTGGACCGGGCTGCGCTTGAGCGTGTGGTTCAGGGCATTACGACGCTTCCCGACGACTTTCACGTGCATCCGAAACTGGAAGGCTTCGTCAAGAAACGCCTGGAGATTTTGCGCGGCGCGGCCGTCGATTGGGCTACCGCGGAGACTCTGGCCTTCGGCACTTTGGTGTTGGAACGTACGCCGGTAAGGTTGAGCGGGCAGGACAGCGGTCGCGGGACGTTTAGCCAAAGACACCTTGAGTTGTATGACAGCGAAACTGGCGAGCGCTACATTCCGCTGCAGCATCTGGCGCCGAATCAAGCCCGCTTCGATGTTTTCGATAGTTCACTCAGCGAGTACGCGGTGATGGGATTTGAGTTCGGCTATAGCGTGGCGGATCCGCTGACGCTGGTGCTGTGGGAGGCGCAGTTCGGCGATTTCGTGAATGGCGCGCAGATCCTGATCGATCAATTCATCGCCAGCGCCGAGTCAAAATGGGGCCAGCCGAGCGGCCTGGTGTTGTTGTTGCCGCATGGTTACGAGGGGCAAGGGCCGGAGCATTCGAGCGCCCGAATCGAGCGCTTCCTCACGCTGTGCGCCGAAGATAATTTGCAAGTGGTGAACGCGAGCACGCCCGCGCAGTATTTCCACTTGCTGCGCCGCCAGATGCATGGCGGAGCGGATCGGCGCGGAGTGCGTAAGCCGCTGATCGTGTTTACGCCTAAGCGCATGCTGCGCCATCCCAAGGCGGTGTCGAACATCAACGAATTCATGACCGGCTCGTTCCGCGAGGTGCTGGACGATACGACGGGTATCGAATTATCGCGCGTGAATCGGGTGCTGATGTGTTCGGGGCAGGTTTACTACGACGTGCTCGCGGCGCGGGAAGAACGCAAGATCCAAGATGTGGCGGTCGTTCGGTTGGAGCAGATTTATCCGTTCCAGGCTGGGCAGGTGCGCGATATTTTGGCGCGCTATCCGGAAACAGCCGAAGTAGTGTGGGTGCAGGAAGAACCGCGTAACATGGGCGCATGGCGGTTCGTGCAGGAGCAAATGCAGCCGATTCTCGAACCCACGCGGCGGACGCTGCGGTACGCCGGACGCGCTTCGAGTGCGAGCCCAGCGGCGGGGTCGCTCAAGCGCCATCAGCAGGAGCTGGCCGAATTGCTGGAGCAGGCGTTTTCAGCCGAGATCAAGTTGGAAGTGCCTGCGAAGCGCAGAGTTGCCGCGCGGCGGAAGCGGTAGACGAGACTAGACGACGACTTTTGGTTGCGAGGGCAGTTGTTGCAGCCACGAAAGCTGTTCGGCGGTTTCGGGGACAGCTAGGCCGCGGGCGGCGCTGACCACCTGGATCGCACGCTCAAGGTTGGTTCCCGATGTTGCCAGCACTCCAACGGCGATCAAACCTGATCGGCCGATTCCTTGACGACAGTGCACCGCGACGTTTTTTCCTTGTTCCAGTGCACCCGCAAGATCGGCTATTAGCGAAGTAGCCGCTGTAGCGGAAGTCGGTACTCCACGATCGGGAATCGGGAGCGAGATGAAGCGAATCCCGTTCGCCTCTGCAGCGCGAGGTTCGTCAAGTAAGTTTAACTGGGCTGCCTCATCGCTTTCCAAGAGTGAGACCACGACGTCCACGCCGGCTTTTCGCCAATCGCTTGCCTCGTCATCGAGCCAGTCCCCTCCCCTTGGCCGGGCGACGATAGCCAACCGGCCGCGCCAGGGACCTGGAATCCAGAATAGGTCAGGGTTCATGGTTTTCCTTTTGAATTATCTCTGGTGGAAGCTCGTCGACGTTCTCACCTCGTTCGAGAAGAATCGAGAGCCGATGATGCTCGTCGAGAACGGTTCCGTCAGGCCGCGCCTTTAGTGAGCCAGGCTGTGCCGGTTGAAGCGAGCTCCTTATCGCGGCGGGAAGACGGCGCAGGACTTCGAGTTTCGCTGGGTTGAAGGCATCCGCGGAATGCAGGAATCGTAGTTTCGGTCTCTCGGGGAGCTCCATCTGGAATCATAGTGCTCCCGGACGAAAACATATATCGGCGAGATTACGCCGTCCCGGCGATGGGCGCCTGCCATCGAAACAAGAAGAAATGCCGGCCGCAAAGCGAGCACCGATAGGGTAGCAGGAGCCAGTGGAGAGCTTGCTCCATGACGTTTCGAACGCCGACGCCTCTAAAATCGACAGATTTGCAATGCGGACACTTGGAAGACAACTTCGGCCTCGTTCTTAAACATCGGTTTTCGCGGCGCTGCCCGTGCCAGGCGCCTTGCCACCGCGGAAGGACGGCGCATTCGTGCGGACACTGGCATCGCTGGCGTGAGCTATCTCTGGGCGGCTTGCTTCGCGGGCGGCCTTGATCTCCTCTGGAGTCCGCACGTCAGGCTCGGAGAGCTTTACATGCTCTCTTGCGCGCGAAACCTGACGCTTGTGTCGTTTAGCTAGTCGCTTGTCCATACACTCTGATTCTACTCCCTTAAGTGAAGGGCTCTTCGCCGAGCCTGCAGGTGTGTCGTAATTAAGGGATGAAGAAGATCAATCCCGACGACTTCCGCGTGCGGCCCGGTAAGAAGGTGGATCTTGACAAGTGGCCGACCAAGGGTAAGCCGGTCTATAGCTCGAAAGGCGAGTATGCAAGCCTGCTCGAAGAGCACATCGAAAAGCTGAGTGCGCAGCAAAACCTGCTGTACGCGTCCAACACCTACGCGCTGTTGTTGATTTTTCAAGCCATGGACGCGGCGGGGAAGGACAGCGCCGTCAAGCATGTCATGTCGGGCGTGAATCCCCAAGGCTGCCAGGTTTTCAGCTTCAAACATCCGAGCGCCGAGGAGTTGTCGCACGATTTCCTATGGAACGCGACGCGACGACTGCCCGAGCGAGGACATATTGGAATTTTTAATCGCTCCTATTACGAGGAGGTATTGATCGTTCGGGTCCATCGCGGGATTCTTAGCGGCGAGGAACTTCCGAAGGAGATGCTGGATACGAAGCATTTTTGGCGCGACCGCTACCGTTCGATCAATAATCTGGAAGGTCACCTGCATCGCAACGGTACGCGCATCCTGAAGTTTTTCCTGCATCTTTCCAAGGAGGAGCAACGCAAGCGGTTTCTCAAGCGGATCGAGCAGCCGGAGAAGAACTGGAAATTCAGCGCCGCCGATATCGCCGAGCGCGGCTATTGGAACGAGTACATGAAAGCGTACGAGGAGTGCCTCGCCGCCACCAGCACCGGCATTGCGCCCTGGTACATCGTGCCGGCCGACGACAAGGAGAACACCGGGCTGATCATTTCGCGCGTGGTGCTGGAAGCTCTGAAGGGCCTGGATATGGCTTATCCAAAGACCAGTCCGAAGCGACGGCGGGAGTTGCAGGCGATCGGCAAGCAGCTGGCGAAGGAAAAATGAGCAGGGGGGCCGTTGAGTGGCGCTTGCTGAAGCTTGCGATAATGCGATAACCTGATGAGACGAGTTCGCCATGACTGCCGACTCGTGTCCCTCCCCGTCGGAAGCTCTCGTATCCAAATGAAGATCGACCGGCTGGTTTACTTTTTCGCGGTGACGGCGATGGCTGCGGCGCATGCCGACGGCCCCGAGTTGAAAGCTGTGCAACATCCCATGGCGGAATTGCACGCGATCGCGAAGTTCTCTATACCTGGATCCCCTGATTGGGTCGCGATCGGCGACAGCGTTTGGATCTCGAACAATCCGAAAAACAATATTTCGCAGCTGGATAGTGCTACCAACAAGATTGGCGCGGTGATCACCGTTGGGAAGACGCCGTGCTCCGGGCTCGCGATTGCGTTCGGCAGCGTCTGGGTGCCGATATGCAGCGATGGATCCGTCGAGCGCGTGGATGTGAAGTCGGGCAAGATCGTGGCGTCGATTCCGTCGGGAGTCGCGAACACGGAAGGCGGAATCACGGCCGGTGAAGGTAGCATCTGGATGCCTTCGGACGCGGCGGGCGTGCTGTCGCGCATCGATCCGGCGAAGAACCAGGTGGTTTCGAAAATTCCGATCCCGCCGGGTTCGTTCACGGCAGCGTTCGACGCGGGCTCGGTCTGGATCACGAGCACGAAGGGCAATCTCTTGACGCGCGTGGACGCGAAGACTGAAAAAGTGATGGCGAAGATTCCGGTAGGGCCATCGCCGCGGTTCCTGGCCACCGGTCTGGGCAGCGTTTGGACGCTCAATCAGGGAGACGGCAGCGTGTCGCGCATTGATCCCGCGACGAACAAAGTGTCCGCTACCATTGAAGTCGGCGTGCCTGGTGGGGGCGGCGATATCGCAGTGGGAGAAGGCTACGTTTGGGTGACGGCGATCGGCAAACCGCTGTCCAAGATCGATCCGGCTACGAACCGGGTGCTGGCGCAATACGTCGGCAAAGGCGGCGATGCCTTGCGAGTGGGCTTGGGTTCGCTGTGGCTGTCCAATCACGAGTTTCATGAAGTGTGGAGAATAGATCCAAAGGGTCTTTGATCATGAAGTACGCCGTCGTTCCATTCGTCGCGATCGGATGCGCGTTTGCGCAGGCGCCAGCCGCAGTGCAATCCCCGGATTTCTTTGAGAACAAGGTGCGGCCGGTACTCGCGGAGAATTGTTACGACTGCCATACGGCGGCTGAAATGGGCGGGCTACGTGTGGATTCTCGAGAGCGCTTGTTGCAGGGCGGTAAATCGGGCGCGGCGATCGTGCCAGGCGATCCCGACAAGAGCCTGTTGATCCAGGCGGTGCGGCAAAGCGGCGATCTCAAAATGCCGAAAGGCGGGAAGTTGAAGCCGGCCGAGGTTGAGGCGCTGGCGGAGTGGGTCAAGATGGGCGCGCCGTGGCCGGAAGCCAAAGCGGCAGCTGCGCCGAGTTCGCCCATTAAGGTGATCACGCCGGAACAGCGGGCGTTTTGGTCGTTTCAGCCGCTGAAGGAACCAGCGATTCCCGCGATGAAAGAGAAATCGTGGGCAAAGACAAATGTCGATCATTTTGTTCTTGCCAAGCTCGAAGCCAAAGGCATGAAGCCGGTTGAGCCGGCCGAGCGGCGGGTGCTGATCCGACGAGTGACGCTGGACTTGACTGGTTTGCCTCCGACGCCCGAAGAAGTGGACGCGTTCGTGAGCGACAAATCGCCCAATGCGTACGAAAAGGTTGTGGACCGGCTGTTGGCATCGCCGCGCTACGGCGAGCGGTGGGGCCGCCATTGGCTGGATGTCGCACGCTATGCCGAAGACGACGTCCGCGGGTTGGATCCCAAGGATCGCGGCTATATGCCGTTCTCGGGTGCCTATGTTTATCGCGATTGGGTGATCCAGGCGTTCAACAACGACATGCCCTACGGCGATTTCATCAAGGCGCAGCTCGCCGGGGATTTGCTGGCTGAGCCGCAGCGCGAGAAATCGGTTGCGGGCACGGCGATCATGGGACAAGGTCCCTGGTGGTGGGATCAGGCGGAACCGGTGCAAGGCCGCGCCGACGAACGCAACGAGCGCATCGACATGCTGACGCGCGGAATGCTGGGGCTTACAGTGGCGTGCGCGCGCTGCCACGATCACAAATACGATCCGATCTCGCAAAAAGATTATTACTCGCTGGCGGCCGTGTTCATGAACACCACGTATCACGAATATCCGGCGACGTCTCCCGCCGAGATGGCGCTTTGGGAGAAGCAACAGAAAGTCATCGACGATAAAGAAGAAGTGCTCGACGACTACCTGGAGAAGCAGAGCGAATTATATGCGCAGATGCTGGCGCAAAAGACGTCGAAGTACCTGGTGGCCGCGTGGCAGGTGACGGGAGAGCCGAAGAAGAAGGTGGCTGAAGCGGCGGTGGATCAAAAGGTCGATCCTGAGATGCTGGAGCGCTGGATCAAATTTCTGGCCAAGCCGCCCAAGCATTATTCGTACCTGCGCGACTGGCAGGACATGGTGAAGAGCGGAGGGACGCTGGAGCAGGCGCAATTCCTGGCGGACAGCTTCCAAACCCTGGTGCTCGCGGTGGCGAGGGATGCAGCGGCGCTCAAGGAAGAGAACGACATCATCAAGGCCAAGGCCGGTGTTCGTAAGAAGCCGCGGCGGGATTCCTACCCGAACGAGTTCGAAACCAACGATCAGTTTTGTCCGGGCTGCGATCTGGAGTTGAAGACCATGCCGATCGAGCCGACGAATCTGTATCTGGACGTGTACAGAGCAGATCAGGATTCCGAGAGCGATACGCGGCCAGATCCGGGGTTGCTGTCGCTGCGCGATTGGGCGCTGGAGCGGCATTTTTCAGCGGAAACGGCTGAGCATGTGGCTGCATTACGCGCGGAAATTGAGGCACTGAAGAAAGCGCAGGCGCCGTATCCGTTCCTGCATGGCGCGAGCGATACCAAGACCATGCAAGAGATGAAGGTCAACGTGCGCGGCAATCCGCACACTCTGGGCGATCCGGTCCCCGAACGTTTTCTGTCGGTTCTTTCGCCGCCGGATCCCAAGCCGTTTACCAAAGGCAGCGGGCGTTTGGAACTGGCGGATGCGGTGGTGGCTAGCCCTATCGCGGCGCGGGTGATCGTCAACCGGGTGTGGAAGTGGCACTTCGGATCGGGCATCGTTGAGACGCCGGATAACTTCGGCAAGATGGGCGATCCGCCTTCGGATCCGGAGCTGCTGGAGTATCTGGCGTCGAGTTTTGTGAAGGGCGGCATGTCGATGAAGAAGCTGCATCGCGAGATTCTGCTTTCGTCGACGTATCAGCTCAGCACGGAATCGTCGGCCGAGAACGCTGAAAAGGATGGAGCAAACCGGCTGTACTGGCACGCGAACCGCCAGCGCTTGGACGCCGAGGCTATTCGCGATTCGCTATTGTTCGTCTCGGGAACTTTGGACTTGAAAAAGACTGGCGGACCGTCCACCGATTTTGCGGACGACAACTTCCGCCGCACGGTATATTGCAAGGTCAGCCGCTACCGGCTGGACAATTTCCTGCAAGTTTTCGATTATCCGAATCCGTCGTTCACCGCCGAGCAGCGCTTCACCACCAACGTTCCGCTGCAACGCCTGTATTTCATGAACAGCAGTTTTGTGTACAAGCAGGCGGAGACGTTCGCCAAGCGGGTGTATGACGAAGCCAACGATACGGCCCGGATTCAGAAGGCCTATCGAATATTGTTTGGGCGCGCGCCGAGCGAGGCAGAGACGAAGGCTGGTCTGGACTTCCTTGAGGCGCATCCTGAAAAGCCGGGAGAGCAAGTAGCGGGGCAGCCGACTACGGCGTGGAACGAATATTCCCGCGTGCTGCTGAGCTCGAACGAATTTGAGTTTGTGAATTAGGAAGAAAGGGAACAACGATGTTGCATTTACCGGCCCGCCAACCGCTCTCGCGGCGGGAAGCACTGTGCAGGATGGGCAGCGGCTTCGGCATGTTGAGTTTCGCGAGTCTCATCGGTGAGTCGCTAGCAAGGGCCGACGCAACTGGCGTGCAAGGCGTCCCGAGCGCGCGCATTCCCAACTTCACACCGAAAGCCAAGCATGTCATTTTTCTGTTCATGAACGGCGGCGCGTCGCAGATCGACACATTCGATTACAAGCCGATGCTCGAGAAGTACCACGGACAGCCGCTGCCGGGCGCCATTCCCGATCACGAACGCAAGACCGGCAATCTGATGAAGTCGCCATTTTCGTTCAAGAAATACGGCCAGAGCGGAATTGAAGTGAGCGAAGTTTTTCCGCAATTGGGCGAGTGCGTCGACGACATGTGTCTCATCAAGTCGATGTACACCGACATCCCGAACCACGAACCTTCGCTGCTGATGATGAATGTCGGCCATATCCAGCCGGGACGCCCGTCCATGGGCGCGTGGCTCACGTATGGGCTGGGTACGGAGAACAAGAATTTGCCGGGCTTTGTGGTGTTGTGCCCGGAGGTTCCCACCACCGTGGGGCCGCCGCTGTGGAATTCCGCGTTTCTTCCGCCCATGTATCAGGGCACCTATATTTCGGACAACGTCCGGGACAAGAAATTCGATCCCGAGAAGTTGATCCCCAACATCCGCAACGCTCAGTTTGATCTGAAACAGCAGCAGAGCGAACTGGATTTGCTGAGCAAGCTTGATCGCCTGCAGATGCAGCAGGAGAAGGCGGATGATCCGCAGCTGGATGCCACGCTGCAGTCGATGGAAACCGCGTACCGCATGCAGACCGAGGCGCCCGACGTCTTCGATGTGCGCAAAGAGAGCGAAGCGACTATCAAGTTGTACGGCGAGGGAAGCACGGCGCGCGGCTGTCTGACTGCGGCACGGCTCATCGAGCGTGGGGTCCGCATGGTGCAGGTGTATTACGCCAAAGGCGATCCGTGGGACCATCACTTCGATATCGAACTGCACCGCAAAACGGGCAAGGATTCCGATCAACCGTTCGCGGCGCTCATCAAGGATCTAAAATCGCGCGGCCTGTTGGACGAAACACTGATCGTTTGCGGCTCCGAGTTTGGGAGAACGCCGGTAGTTGAAGTAGGCAGCGGGTTCATGGGCGGCCAGGTGCATAACGGGCGGGATCACAATCCGCATGGCTTCACGGTCTGGATGGCCGGCGGAGGCGTGAAGGGCGGCATGACGTATGGCTCGACCGACGATTTCGGTTGGAAGGGCGTCGATAAGCGGGTGCACGTTCACGATCTGCATGCGACCATTCTTTATCTCATGGGAATCGATCATACAAAGTTGACATACCGTTACAGCGGCCGCGATTTCCGGCTCACCGATGTGGCAGGAAACGTGATTCACGACATAGTTGCCTAGCCACGCCTGGATTAGTACTTTCAGCAAGGTTCGCGCTTCAGATCTCCTTGACAGAGCTTCTGAACGAAGTGATAATTAGAAAACCGTCTGTGGGGTTGTTTTTCGGAGAATAGTTGTAATTCTTAGTGTGGATTTCTTACTTCCGCACAGCCTCGCAGATTTGACATCAACTCTTCGCTGAGTTCTTCGCCGCACCGCTACCGCGGCCCTCTCGCCTTGTCGGCGCCCCGAGCCTGTCGCTCCATGGTGATTTCCCAACTTCCAGTTCAAGGAGAGGCGTATGTTCACGACGACTTGCTCAGGTCGCTCCTGGCGAATTCTTTTAGCGGGGCTAAGCCTGCTGTCCGCAGTCTCAATGCTTCAGGCTCAATCCACGAGTTCCTTACGTGGTGTGATCTCCGACGCGCAGGGCGCCGTGATTCCGGCGGCGATCGTACAGTTGACGAGTGTCGCCACCGGCGCGTCGCGACAGGTTGTGACCGATAACACCGGCGAATATCAGTTCCTGCAGCAAATGCCCGGTGAGTATACGATGACCGTGACCAAGCCTGGCTTCGCGCAAGCGACACGCGAACATGTGGTGTTGCAGATCAACGTTCCAGAGACACTCAATCTGCAACTGGAGGTGGGCACGACGGGGCAAACGGTCAACGTCACGGCCGAGACCTCAACCATCAGCACTTCCGACGCCTCCATCGGCAATGCCTTCACCGAGCATTCGATCAAGCAGTTGCCGCTGGATACGCGCAACGTCGTCGAGTTGCTGAGCCTGCAGCCCGGCGTAACGCAAACCGGAGAAGTGATGGGATCGCGGCGCGATCAGAACAACATCATCCTGGATGGCGTGGATGTGAACGACAACGAGAACTCCGGCATCGGAGGCCAAGCGGATGTTGGATCTCAGCAGGGTACCAATGCCAGCGGACAGAGTCCCGTTGCGGGCTTTAACTCCGTGTTGCCGATCCCACTCGATTCGGTCCAGGAGTTTCGCGTTACAGTGGCCGGCCAGGGCGCCGACGAAGGCCGCTCGTCGGGCGGGCAGGTGGTTTTGATCACCAAGAGCGGCACCAATCGATTGCACGGTTCGGCATACGAATACAACCGCAATACGGTTACCGCGGCCAACAGTTGGTTCAACGATCGCGACGGTGTTCCGGTGACACCTCTCAACCGCAACCAGTTCGGAGCATCGCTGGGCGGGCCGATAAAGAAGGATCGCATCTTCTATTTCTTCAACTACGAGCGCCGCATCGACGCGAGCTCGCAAGCGGTGGAGCGCCTGGTTCCTAGCCAAAGTCTGAAGCAAGGCATCCTAACGTTTTCCGACGCCAACAACAACGTTTATACGCTTGGTCCTGCTCAGATCCAGGCAATCGATCCTCTGCACATCGGCGTGAATCAGGGATATCTCAACATTCTGAATCAATACCCGGTGGGCAACGACCCCAATTACGGGGGCGGCGGTAACTCGGGGCAATCCGATGGCGGCTTGAATTTCACCGGATATCGCTTCAACGCGCCGGATGCGCTGGATAATCGCGCCTACGTGGGCAAAATGGATTTTATCCTCGATAGCGCGGCGAAGCACACGGTTTCGGTTCGCGGCACATTGTCGAATGCGAATCAGGATCAGCCCACTGCTTTGGCGCAATTTCCCAGCCAGCAACCCGCCAGTGAGCTCCTGAACAACAGCAAGGGCATCTCGGCGACATATACCGCCATTCTGACGCCGACTTTGATCAACAGCCTAACCTTTGGCTACACTCGCCAGGGCTTGAATTACTCAGGAACAACTGGCGACTCCTTCCAGCTGTACCCATTGGACGAGCTGCAGAACTACTTTGCGCGCGGCAATGGACGAATTCTGCCTGTCAAAAATATCGTCGACACTCTCACTTGGACCAAGGGCAAGCACACCATCAGCACGGGTCTCAATTTCCGAGTGATGACGAATAACAAATTCACCTACGCGAATTCTTATCCAACCTATGGATTTAGCGCGAACGTGGCAGTGGGATTGGGTGAAGACATTCAGACCGATGTGCAGAACTACATGATCGGCCAGACCGGCAATGCGAATTTCGCGCTTGGCAACCCGTTCGCAGTTGCGTCCGCGATGGGAGTTTTGCTCGGCCTGGTCAACAATGTACAAGTTACTTACCAGGTGGGGAAGGGCGGCACGCTGTTGCCGCAAGGCGCACCCGATGTTCGAGCGTTCGTAATGCGCGAGTATGAAGGGTTCCTCAGCGATCAATGGCGTGCCACGCGCGAATTGACTCTGACCTTTGGGCTGCGCTATACCAACGACCCGCCGCCCTACGAGGCGAATGGGCTGCAAGTGGCTCCCAACATCGGCCTCGATCAATATTTCGCCCAGCGCGTCGGATTGGGAGCGGAGGGCGTTCCTTCCAACGCCATGCCCAATGCGATCCTGAGCTACAGCCCGAACGGCCCGGTGAACGGCAAGTCGAGCTGGTATAATCCCGACGATAACAACTTCGGACCGCGATTCGCTCTGGCCTACAGTCCCAAGGATCGCGGCGGTCTGATGCAAGCCATCTTTGGAAACGGCGGCGTCTTCCGGATGGGCGGCGCGATGCTTTACGACCGCTTTGGCAGCGAATTGATCACCGAGTTCGATCAGTTCGGTTCATTCGGGTTGGCGACGACGCTGAACAATCCGGTCTCTTATACTTATACGACCTCACCGCGTTACAACGGAAGTGTGCCGACTCTTCCAGCCGCTCCAACGACGGGCTTTCCCTACACCCCGCCGGACGTCAACGGAATCGTCGGCGAGTTTCAGGGAATCTATCCTGACTTGAAGTCGCCCTACTCGATCCTGCTGAATGCGTCGTTCGCGCGCCAAATACCAGGCAAGATGACGCTGGAAGTATCGTATGCTGGCAGGCTTTCTCGCAAGTTGCTGTTGCAGGGCGACGTGTACACGCCGCTTGAGAATCTATACGATCCAGGATCGGGCCAGACTTGGACGACGAGCATGACGTCGATCCGGAATACCTACAACTCGATCTGTGCATCGATGGGTAACTATACGCAGAACTGCAGCCCGAGCGCCGCGGCACAGGCCGTAATGACCAATCCTTCGCTGGTGCCCAACAACCCGTACATTCAGGATATGTTCGCGGCCGTCAAGAACGCTTTCTTCCCGGGCAGCGCCTCTGCGAACTACTTTTACGGCATTTACGGAGTGTACGGAGGCAGCTATCTGGACATGCTGCACTCGGTGGACCGCATTCCTGGCCAATACACCGCGCCCGGCACTTGCGCTTCTAAGTTCGGCTGCTATACGTTTTTCGCCCCGCAAGGAAGTTCGATGCCGACGTGGATGAATGCGGGCGATGCCAATTACAATGCCGGCACCGTCAGCGTGAGGCGCGCTTTCAGTTCCGGCCTCTCCTTCGACTTCAACTACACGCTGTCCCATTCCATCGATAATGCGTCGGCTGCCGAAGGCTCTTCCGGTCAGGATGGCGCGGTGATTCAGAATATTTTCAACCCCGGCCAATTCCGCGGATCGTCGGATTTCGATATCCGTAATCAGGCCAACATCGACGTGGTGTATGAACTCCCGGTTGGTAAGGGCAAGCCGTTCTGGAATAATGCTCCGGGCTGGGCCAACGAGATTTTCGGGGGCTGGCAGGTTTCGAGCATCATGCGATTCTCAAGCGGGCTGCCGAGCGTGGTTCAAGGCAATCAAACCTGGGATGTCAATTACTGGCAGGGTACTCTCGCAATCGCGACCGGCTCTTACAGGGTGCAGAATGGCTACGATAGCAGCGGCAATCCAAGCGTGTTCGGCAGCACAAACGCGGCTAATAGTTTTGCGGATGGCTACCCGGGGTCGGCGGCTGGAGAGCGGGCCCTGGTCCGCCTGGCAGGAATGAAGAACTTCGATATCGGGGTTGCGAAGTCTTTCGCGCTACCTTGGGAAGGACACAGCATCCAGTTCCGGGCGGAAGCGTACAACGCGTTTAATAATGTAAACTTCATCCAGCCGAGTCTCTCGTTGCAAAATCCGACGCAGTTCGGCGAATATCAAAACACGATGCCGCCGCGTGAAATGCAGTTCGCACTTCGATATGAGTTTTAGCCGCGTTGGCGCTCTAGCCGCGATCCTGTTTGCCATGAGTGGCGTGTTTCTCGGCGCCACCACGGTTCTGGATTACATTCCGCTCGCGATCGACGGCAAACCGGCGCCCTTGGCTTCTTATCGCGGGAAGGTGCTGCTGATCGTGAACGTTGCCAGCCACAGCATCTTCACGCCGCAGTATGAGGGCCTGGAAGCGCTCTACGAAAAATACAAAGACCAGGGGCTGGTGATTCTCGCGTTTCCGAGCAACGATTTTGGCCAGGAAGAGCCCGATGGCAACGACGCGATTCAGCAGCTGGCCGCCGGTAAATACAAAGTCACGTTCCCGATGTTCGCCAAGCTCTCGCTCGCCGGCGAGCACATATCGCCTCTGTATCAATTTCTAACGGACAAGCAAGCCAATCCCAGCACGGGTGGACCCATCCGTTGGAATTTCACGAAATTTCTGGCCGATCGCGAGGGCAAGATCGTGCAGCGTTTTGAGCCTGACGTGGCGCCCGATTCCCCGGAGCTGGCGGTGGCAATCGAGAAGGCTCTGCGCGGCGAAAAGGACAAGGAAAAAGATAAGCAAGGCGACCGAGCGAGCGCGGCGGTTGGAATCAAGCTCGTTGCGATATACTGAGAGATCCAACCGGCCATGTAGCCATCCTGGTGCCCTGCTGCACGGACGGTTGAGATGCGAAAATTCCTCCTAATTTTACCCGCGCTGTTTCTGCTGTCGGGCGCCTTGCGCGCGGCCGGTAATCCGCCGACTTTCACGCTCGGATGGTCCGTTTACGTCGGCTGGGACCCGTATCAGTATATGGCCAAGTCCGGGCTGCTGAAGAAGTGGGCGGACAAATACGGCGTCGCCATCAAGGTCCAGCGCTTCGACTACGCGCCGTCGCTGGATGCATTCGTAGCTAAGAACATCGACGCGTGCGCGATGACCAACATGGAGGCGCTCGATATGCCAGCGGCGGCGGGCGTCGATACCACGTCCATCATCGTTGGCGATTATTCGAACGGGAACGACGCGGTGCTGGTGCGCCACAATCTCACGCTGGGACAGATCCCAGGTAAGCGCGTTCTGCTGGTGGAGAAGACCGTCTCGCAATACTTGTTTGAGCGCGCGATGACGATTAACAATCTCTCGGGCGAATTGAAGCGTGTGAAGTATGTGAACACGTCGGATTCCGACATCGCGGGCGCATTCCTGAGCGATACAAGCCAGGATGTTGTGGTCACCTGGAAGCCGCTGGTCTCGCAAATCCTCAAGGGCAAAGGGATCACCAAGATCTTCGATTCTTCGAAGATCCCTGGAGAAATTCTGGACCTGATGGTGGTGCGCACCGAAGTGCTGAATCGGCCGGATGGGTCCGGGCAACGCTTCGCGAAAGCGATCGCTGGCGCATGGTACGAACTAACGGCGCAAATGGCCAAGCCGGGGCCGGAAGGCGACAAGGTGCTTTCGTCCATCGCCGAAGTCTCCGAAGACACCCTGGCTTCGTACAAGGAGCAACTTGCGACCACGCACTTGTTTTACACCGCGCCCTCCGCGCTCGAGATGACCAAGTCGGAGCAACTGAAAAAGACCATGGAGCTGGTGCGGCAGTTCTGTTTCTCGCATGGATTGCTGGGCGACAAAACCAGTTCGCCGGACGACGTGGCGATTCGCTTCCCCGATGGCTCCGTGCAAGGCAAGAAGGATCGCGTGCGATTGCGGTTCGACGCGTCCTACATGGAGCTCGCCGCTGGAGGCAAGCTGTGAGCATCCTGCAGATTCATGCCCAGCCATCCCGCACCACGGTCTGGATTCTTTCCTGGCTCTTGTTCGCCACTGGAATCGTGAGTTACCTCTGGGTGTCGCGCGCCCGCCATCTGGAAAATCCGGATGATCGAGTGATGCCCACGCTTTATCAAATGGGCCGGGCTTTCGCCGACGCGACGTTGAAGCCGGCCGAGGACGACGAAGTGACAGGCGATCCTAATCAGCAGTCGTTGGCCACGAAAATTCGAAACAGCATGTTGTGGAAAGATACGATGGCCACGGGGCGGCGCTTCCTGATCAGCATGGCGCTGCTATTTCCAGCGGTCCTGCTCGGGTTGCACATGGGGATGTTCCCATACGTCGGGTCGGTTTTTCTGCGATTCGTTCTGTTTTTCGACAAAATCGTCGCGCTCTCGCTGCTTCCCATTCTCTTCATCGCGTTTGGGATCGACGAGCTGGCGAAAGTGATGTTGATCGTGGTTGGAGTCGCACCGACCATCATCCTGGATTCGTTCAATCTCACACGAGGCGTGCCCAAGGAGCAGATCGTGAAGGGCTTCACGTTGGGCGCGGGTGATTTCGCCATCACTTACCGGATCGTGTTCAAACAAATCTGGCCCCGCGTGTTGAATAGCATCCGTCTCAATTTGAAGTCGGTGATGCTGTTCCTATTCGCCGGCGAAATGATCGCCTCGCAAGACGGCTTGGCGTATCGCATCGCTCTGCTGCGCCGCCACATGGGAATGGATACGATCATTCCTTACGTGCTGTGGGTGGCGCTGCTGCTGTTTCTGGTGGATTTCGGAATGCGCACGTTGAACCGGAAGCTGCATCCCTGGTTCCAGGAGGCGTAAGGAAGCGTGGCCACAGTACCAACGATCATGGACGACAAACCTGCGGCAGCGGCACAACGCGGGCCTGCCATGATTTCGATCCAGGACGTTCATGTTGCGTATGGCCAGGCCGGCAAACCCGCCCGGAATATTCTGAACGGCGTCAGTCTGGACATCACTGCCGGCGAGTTTATCTCCATCGTCGGACAAACCGGCTGCGGAAAATCCACGTTGCTGCGTTTGGTGCTCGCCGAGGAAATGCCCTTGAGCGGCCAAGTGCTGGTGGAAGGCAGCCCTCGCCATCGGCCCGACCGCCGTTGCGGATATGTGCCGCAGAAATACTCGCTGTTCCCGGACCGCACGGTCCTCGAAAACATCACCTTCGGGCTCGAAGTCACCGAGGTTGGATTCTTCGGCAGCCTGTCTCCCGCCCGCCGCGTGCGCCGCCAGGAGTTTCAAGCGGAAGCCTTCGGATATCTGCGTCGCATGGGTCTGCGCGAATCGGACGCCGTCAAATATCCGCACCAGCTTTCGGGCGGCATGCAGCAGCGCGTGGCGATTGCACAGGCGCTCATTATGCGCCCCAAGGTTCTCCTGATGGACGAAGCCTTCAGCGCACTCGATCCCGGAACGCGACTGGGAATGCAGCGGCTCATCAAGGATCTTTGGCGCGAAACTGGAACCACCATACTGTTCGTGACTCACAATCCGCGCGAAGCGGTGATCCTGGCCACACGTGTGATTGCGCTTGGCCGCACGGGCGGCGATGACGATGGCGCGAATATCGTCTTGGATCTCCCCGTGCCGGATGGTTGCGACGAACAAAGAATCGCCGGTCTCATCCGCCGCGTTGAACAAAGCACCTTCCCCGACGGCCTCCGCACTGAAGAAGTGGACGCCGCTGAAGCCTAGAGAGGAAAGCAAGTACAATCATCCTAAATGTCCTTCTACAAGAGCCATGCCCCGAATCATCGGGAGCACACCAGAGAAGTGAAACTCCCCGAACTCGAAGGCATGAAAGCGCTTCGGGATGAGGGCCAGATTCCATCGCGCCAATGGCAGGAAGAAGTCCGGCGCGGCAAGGAATTCGGCCTGGAATGCGTCGATTCGATCGAAGACAAAAGCGAGATCAGTTGTTTCCAACGCGGCGAGCTGCCGCACTGGTCCGGCATCAACACGTTTCTCAAAACGCCGTATCTGGAAGACGTGCGCAAGGTGGGTGAATACGACGTAGCTTTTGTCGGTGTGCCCTTCGATATCGGGACCACCTACCGCGCCGGGACGCGTTTTGGGCCGCAAGGAATCCGCCGCATCTCGTCGCTGTACACCACTTACAACTTCGAGCTCGGCGTGGATCTGCGCGAGTCGCTCAAGATGTGCGACGTGGGCGATATCTTTTGCCCCGCCAACATCACCAAGAGTCACGATCAAATTACAAAGGGCGTCGCGCATATTCTGTCGCAAGGAACGCTGCCGATGATCATGGGCGGCGACCATTCCATCGGCTTTCCATGCGCGCGCGGAGTGGCGGAATGCATCGAAGGCAAGGTGGGCATTATTCACCTGGACCGCCACATCGACACGCAGGAAAAAGACATGGACGAGATTATGCATACTTGTCCGTGGTTCCACGCGACCAATATTCCGAATTGCCCGCCGACCAATCTCGTGCAGGTCGGCATCGGCGGTTGGCAGGTGCCGCGGCCGGGTGTGAAGAAAGGCCGTGAGCGCGGATCGACGGTTCTCACCATTCAAGACATCGAACGCATCGGGATCGACAAGACAATCGAGATCGCGCTGGAAGTGGCGTGGAAAGGCGCGAGCGCCGTGTATCTCTCCTTCGATGTTGACTCAGTAGATGCCGGATTTGTCCCCGGAACCGGATGGCCCGAGCCCGGCGGTTTCCTCCCACGCGAGGCTCTCGCGATTTTGAAAGGCGTGGCCAAGGAGGGCATCGCGGCCATGGAAGCGGTGGAGGTCTCGCCGCCCTACGATATTTCGGACATAACCGCGCTGGTTGCCGTGCGCGCAATGGTGGACGTGCTGGCATCGATGACCAAGCACGGCCGGATCGGCGGGAGATTGCACTGACCCCAGCGTTCATTCTCGTTACGGATATTCCGCGTTGGGACGTGAATGCGCTGGCTGCGGCATGTGAGCCGATTCTCGGTTTCCGCCCGGCGATCGAAGCGACATCGTTCGAGGCGTTATCGGCCGCGATCTCTGCTCGCGATTCAGGCGAGATCTTCGTGCTTCCCACCGTGCTCGATTTCAACCTGCTCCAGCGGGAGGCGCTGGGCCGTGCCATTGGCGAAGCACGCCGCGCGAAACCGGCGCTTGTTATACATCATGACGACGTCGATCCCGGCCATCCGTTACTCGTGGAAGCTCTGGCCGACCGAGTGGGTCCCGCCACCGGACTAATCTTCGCGGCTAGCGGACACGGCGACGCGGGCAGCCGCGCGCAGAGCTATCGGCTGATGCGCTTAATTTGGGAACGGTTGAGCCTCACCGCGGGCGAAGTGGGATTCGTTCGGCATGCGCAACCATTTCTCGCGCATACGCTTGGAAAATGCGCGCAGCGTCCTCTGAATTGGGTGGTGCTTGCACAAGCGCTATGGCGAACCGAGCACGTCGAATTTACGGAAGTGATTCTGCAGAACTTTCAGCGCGATCATCCGGAAGCCGCCGCGTGGCGGATGGCAGAACCGCCGGGCGATCATCCTGCGATCACGGCCTGGCTCACGCAGCGGATCACGCGATTATGGAACGAGAAGCGTGCGCGGGAATTTGTACGGGTTGCTTCGCCAAAACGAAGCGTTGCCGCCGAGTCGGCGTCGTGGACCGTGGGCGCTGGCGTGATCGCCTCCGTACGGGATTGCGGCCGCATGGCGAGCGTGCTGGAACAGGTTCTGCCGCCGGGGAATCCCGAGCGCGTGCTCGTCAAAGTAACGTGGCACGGTTATGCCACCGGCACGTATACTGACCCAGCCGCGCTCGATCTTTTGCTGCGGGCTCTGCCGGCGCCTGCGATCATCCTCGAAGGCCACACATCGTCGAGAAACGTCGAAGAGGCGAAATTCGATTGGGAGCACGAGGCGCGCGAGCATCGCGCCTGGATCCGGCAACAGGACGCCGAGTATTTGCGCCGCACTGGCCTCGCTGACGTCATGAACAAGCACCACGCCGAGTACGTCAACGTCACTGAAGCCTACTGGGACGGCGCATGCAATCAAGACAACGTTCCAGAAGTGCTGCTCCAATACGCCGGCTGCCCGATGATCAGCTTTGCCAAATTCAAAGGACCGACGCGCCTTGCGATATCGAATTTATTCGGTTTGATCCCCGATCCGTTGCGCACGGCCTGGCATGGGCCGAACATCACTTATTTCGCGCGTGTGTGTTGTGATCTTGCGAAGCTTTACGGCGCGCTGTTCCCGCTCGTCGGCATCGACGAGGCCCTGTATTCGGCTGTGAGATGGAATCGAAAGGGGCTTTATCGCAGCCGCTGGGGCAATTACGATTTGATTTCGAATGCGGGCTACGTCGCCGCGAGCAGCAATCTTGCTACGGCGGACATTCTCGCCAGCCGGCTGCAAGGGCAAGATGTGAATCGCAGCGCATTCTTCGACGTCGTTCGCGCCGAGCTCGGCTGGGATGAAGCGGCGGCGTGCGACCCGTTGCCCGAGGACGTGCAGTATCTCTTTGCGTGATGCTGCCACTACTTCAGCTCCAGCAGCTCGCGGATAGTGCGTTCCCCATCGGAGGCGCGGCGCATTCGTTCGGGCTTGAATCGCTGGTTGATGCGGGATTTCTAACCACCGAAACTCTAGAGCCTTTCTTGCGGGATTATCTGTCCGAAACCGGTGCGCTGGAAGCGGCCTACTGCGCGGCAAGTTGTGGCGCGGCCATTCACGATTGGTTCTGTTGGAACGCCGAACTCGGCGCGCGAAAATTGGCCCGCGAATCCCGCGATGCCTCGGCCGCGATGGGCCGGCGCTTCTTGCGGCTAGCCGCGAATATATCGGGAGACGAGTTGCTGCTCTCCGCGTCCGAACTCGGCGGAGAAGTTCACTTAGCGCCGTGCTTTGGTTTGGCCGCAGGCGTTTTTGCGATCGATGCTCCAACGGCCGCCGCGGCGTACCTCCAACAATCCATCACCGCTCTGGTCTCCGCGTGCCAGCGCTTGCTCCCGCTCGGCCAGACGCAAGCGCACCAGATTCTTTGGAGCTTGAAACCAGCGATCGTCCAAATCGCGGAACAGAGCCCCTCCATTGGACCACGCCAAACCAGCTGCTTCACGCCTCTCGCGGACCTCGCTTCAGCTCGACACGCCAGCCTCTATACGCGCCTCTTCATGAGTTGACTGATGACGCCATCATCAAATCTCCACTTGTCTTTCGAAGCGACTGACGCCGGCGCGACCATTCTTCGCGTCAAGCAACAGCAGCCCCCCTGGCGCGTGGTGCGAGGTTTTCCTGCCCCTACGGGCGAGACTCTCGCTCACGTGCACAATCTCTCGGGCGGAATCCTCGACACGGATGCGCTCTCGTGGCAAGTGGACGTTGGTCCGCACGCTCAAGCGCAGGTAACGTCCACCGGCGCCACTCGCGTGTATCGCAGCCGATCGCCGGGCAGCCGTGCATCCCAGTGCATGCGAGTCAGCATCGCTTCGGATGCGTACTTGGAATACTTACCCGACCAGTTGATACCATTTGCCGGCTCCCGCTTCGACCAAAAGACGCGCGTCGAGATCGAGCGTGGCGGCTCGCTGATTTGGTGCGACCGCGTGGCGCCCGGCCGCGAAGCATCTGACGAAATCTTCCGCTTTGAATCGCTCACTTCCGATTTTGAACTAATGGCCGACGGGCAGCCGATCGCGATCGAACGCTGGACGCTGGCGCCGTTGATTCAACGTATGGATTCCATCGCGCGCCTCGGCCCGTTTCGCCATTTTGCCTCGTGCTATATCTGCCGCGCGGGCGAGCCGTCCGCCTATTGGAAAACTTTCGAAGCGCAAATGCAGACAGTTGCTGATCAACTTACGAGCGCTGAAGTATTATGGGGAGTGACGTCGCTACGGGCGCACGGTCTCGCGATTCGCGGTCTCGCGGTCAGCGGGCGTTCGCTAGCGGGCGGCTTGGTGGAAATTTGGAAAGCCGCCAAGTGGATTCTCCGTGGCCGAGTCGCCACGCTTCCCCGAAAAGTTCATTGAATGAAGGAGGGCAGCCGGTGCATCTGACTCCGCGCGAGCAGGACAAGCTCATGATCTTCGTCGCGTCTGAATTGGCGAAAAAGCGGCGCGCGCGCGGACTGAAGCTGAACTATCCGGAGGCCATGGCAATCCTTTCGGCCGAGATCCTGGAAGCGGCGCGTGATGGCAGAAGCGTTTCCGAGATCATGGGCCTGGGCGCAACCATTCTCACCCGCGCGGACGTCATGGACGGCATCGCCGAGATGATTCACGAAGTGCAAGTGGAAGCCACGTTTCCAGACGGCACCAAGCTGGTCACGATTCACGATCCGATTCAATAGGAGCCTCTATGCATCCGGGTGAATATTTTCTCGACGAGGGCGATGTGGAAGTGAACGCCGGCCGAGCTACGGCTCAGATTGTCGTCAGCAACCGTGGCGATCGGCCAGTGCAGGTGGGCAGCCACTATCACTTCTATGAAGTGAATTCCGCGCTCGATTTCGATCGTTCTGCGGCTTACGGCATGCGCCTGGATATCGCAGCCGGTACCGCGATTCGTTTTGAGCCGGGCGAAGAAAAAGAAGTTCCGCTGGTGGCGCTCGCTGGCCGCCGAGCCGTGCATGGACACAACGGAACAGTGAACGGAGCTCTGCACAAATGAGCGCGAAGATCCCGCGCCGCACTTACGCCGATTTATATGGACCCACACGTGGCGATCGCGTCCGCTTGGCCGACACCGAATTGATCGCTGAAGTGGAGCAGGATTACACCGTCTACGGCGACGAGATCACGTTCGGCGGCGGCAAAGTGATTCGCGACGGCATGGGCCAAAGCTCCACCGCAACGCGTGAATCCGAGCACGGCGCGCTCGACCTGGTGATAACTAACGCGCTGATTATCGATCATTGGGGCATTGTGAAAGCCGATGTTGGGGTTCGCAACGGCCGCATTGTCAAAATCGGCAAGGCCGGAAATCCCGATACGCAAGCGGGCGTGGATCCCGAGCTGGTTGTCGGTGCGTCTACCGAAGTGATCGCGGGCGAAGGCAAAATCCTGACTGCCGGCGCAATTGATAGCCACATCCATTTCATCTCGCCACAGCAGATTTACGAAGCGTTGTCGAACGGAACTACAACGATGATCGGCGGTGGAACGGGCCCTGCGACGGGCACCAATGCGACGACGTGCACTCCCGGCCGTTGGAATCTGGAGCAGATGTTTCGCGCCGCCGAAGGCTGGCCAATGAACTTCGGGTTTCTCGGGAAGGGAAATGCGTCGGCGCGCGATCCGTTGGCCGAACAAGTTTTGGCCGGAGCGTGCGGCCTGAAGTTGCACGAGGATTGGGGCACGACCCCCGCGGCCATTGATGCCTGCCTCCGCGTGGCAGACGAGTTCGATGTCCAGGTCGCCATCCACACCGACACGCTGAACGAGGCGGGTTTCGTCGACGACACTATCGCGGCCATTGCCGGCAGGACGATCCACACTTATCACACCGAGGGCGCGGGCGGCGGCCATGCGCCGGACATCATCAAGATCGCCGGGCTTCCCAACATCCTTCCGTCGTCAACGAACCCAACGCGACCGCTCACGGTGAACACCATCGCCGAGCATTTGGACATGCTCATGGTCTGCCATCACCTGAATCCGCAGGTTCCCGAAGACGTCGCTTTCGCCGAAAGCCGCATCCGGCAGGAGACTATTGCGGCCGAAGACATTCTGCACGATCTTGGCGTGATCAGCATGATGTCGAGCGATTCACAAGCCATGGGGCGCATCGGTGAAGTGGTGACGCGCACCTGGCAGACTGCGCACAAGATGAAGGTGCAGCGCGGCCAGCTCGCGGGCGATTCGTCGCGTAGCGATAACCAGCGCATCAAACGCTACGTCGCGAAGTACAGCATCAACCCGGCCATCGCACACGGGATTGCGAACGAAGTTGGCTCCATCGAAACCGGCAAGCTCGCGGATATGGTGTTGTGGAGCCCGGCCTTCTTTGGCGTCAAACCGGAAATGATCATCAAGGGCGGATTCATCGCGTGGAGCGTGATGGGTGACGCGAACGCGTCGATCCCAACGCCGCAGCCGGTGCTCTATCGGCCAATGTTCGGATCCTTCGGCGCAGCGCCGCAATCCACCGGCGTAATGTTTATTTCGTTGGCGTCGCTGTCGCATGTCGAAACGCTCGGGTTGAAGAAGCGTCTGGTACCCGTCGAAAACTGCCGGCAGATCGGAAAGGCCGACATGATCCACAATTCGGCCACGCCGCAGATCGAAGTGGATCCAGAAACGTACGAAGTCCGCGCCGATGGCGACCTTCTCACTTGCGAACCGGCCAGCGTTCTGCCGCTGGCGCAACGCTACTTTCTGTTCTGATTTATGAGCCATAATCACACGCATCGCGCTTTTCGAATCGGCGTCGCCGGACCGGTCGGCAGTGGCAAGACGGCCCTCGTTCATGTTCTGAGCCAGAGCTTGTGGCCCTCGGTGAACCTGGCCGTCGTCACCAACGACATCTACACGCGCGAGGACGCGGAATTTCTGATCCGCCAGGGAACTCTGCCAGCCGATCGAGTCACTGGCGTAGAAACTGGAGGCTGCCCGCACTCGGCCATCCGTGAAGACGCGTCGATGAATATCGAAGCAATCGAAAGCTTGGAGCACCTGCACCATGGCCTCGAACTCGTTTTCATCGAAAGCGGCGGCGACAATCTGGCTGCGGCGTTCAGCCCGGAGCTGGTGGACGTATCAATCTACGTGATCGACGTCGCCGGCGGCGACAAGATTCCGCGCAAGGGCGGTCCGGGAATCATCCGGTCCGATTTACTGGTGATCAATAAGATCGATCTCGCGCCGTATGTGGGAGCCTCGCTCGACGTGATGGATCGCGACGCGCGCAAAATGCGCGGCGATCGCCCTTTTTTGTTCACAAATCTGCGCGCAGGCTTGGGCGTTCCCGAATTAACGGCCTGGGTGCGGCAACAAATGAGCCAGCCCGTGGAATCGCGACATCGCGTGGTAACGGTGAAAGATCTTGCGGGCCGGCCCGCGCAACACACCCATTCGCACGCGCACTAACGCGCCTGGCGCAAGCCAATTCGCATCGCCTCCACGTCGGACGGCTGGAATTCGAGCTGCCCGGAGGTCAATTCTCGTGCCGATAAGCCAGACTGCGTGACGCCGGCGTCAGCGTGCTTAGCGGTATCCGCAACAATGTGATACAGCTCGTGGGCGAGCACACGGCCCATCGCGCGACCGAGCAACACATTGCCGCGCAACGGATTCCCGGTCACCTGAGCGCTCTGTACCTGGCCGCGAATATTGTCGCAAGCCAAATCGCTGAACGGGAGCACTACGCCATTCGCCTCATGCGACCAGCCGAGCGGACCCGCCTTCAGGATCGCCGCCGGCCCATCCATGTCGCAACGGCCAACCAGCTTCACTACGACGAGGAGTCCGTCGACGCTCTGTCCAGGGTCCCCGATGCGCCACGCGAGGGAGACGCCGGATTTCTTGAGGATATGGGCGGCCTCACGACCCATGGCGCCTATGGCGACGCGTGAGTATCGCCCATTGGGCATTACGACGGCAGTAACTTGAGTAAAGGGGATCGACGGCTGAACAGCCAGAACGGGGACGGCGCAAAAAACGGCGAGCGCCAAACGCACTTGGTTTAGCATAATTCCCTCGACAAAGAGGCATGAGCTTACAAGGCTCGGAACGATTATATACGGAATATCGGGCGATTGTTCGAGATCCCTTAGGGCGAGCGATTACATCGGCCAGATGGTGAAGTCGCGAAACGCCATTCGAACCGGCGTTTTCATGCGCGATAGCGCGTCGTTTAATTCGAGCAATTCCCCGCGGCCCATGTCGAGCGAATGCTCATCCGGCTGATACTTGGTGCCCACCTTGTAATCCAGGTACGGCGTGCGCGATTGCTCGATGTGACAACCCACAATGTGCGTAATAATCTTGCCTTCGGTGAAGCGGACCATCCGTTCGGTGCTCGCAACGAAAGCCGGAAAATCGCGCACGTACAAACGGCCGGGGTAGAGACTATCGCCGGCATCCAAGATGCCCGTCTGGCGATCGTAATAGGCCAGGCTCAACACGTCGTGGCCGGGGATGGGAAAGACATCGATGATGCGGCCGCCCAGATCGATCTTGCCGAAGCCATCGGGCCAATGCGGGATGTCGAAGGTCTTCATGGTGGCTTCCACGGTAAGCGGCACCACAGTGGTGTTGGCTCGGGCGCGAAACTGAGCGTCGCCGGCGATGTGATCGTCGTGCGAATGCGAGTGGCCGACAATCAGCGGCGGCGGCTCTCGATGATTGCGCATGGCCCATTCGTCGATGACCCCAGAAACCGCGGTGGCGACGTGGGTTTCTCCCGCGCCGGTGTCGATGAGAAGCGCCCTTTCGCTGCCGAAGAAAAGATAGAGGAACGGCTTCTCATAATTTACACAGCCATTCTCGCGCAGAATGTAGAGGTCGGGGTTGTAGGCGTGAATCTCCCATTCGGGCGCGTCGCCGCAAGTGGGCCCGCCCGTGCGCCAGCTCTTTGGAAGCTCGCCCGCGCGGACGCCTCCGCCGTCGGGCTGGGGCGCTTGCGCCCAGAAACACCCGCTCGCGAGGCACAAGGCCACGATAGTGTGAAGCGGCTTCATTAGATTTGGAGTACCAGCCAGCGTGGGTTGGTTGTTGGCGGGGACGACGGGGCTCGAACCCGCGACCTCCGACGTGACAGGCCGGCGTTCTAACCAGCTGAACTACGTCCCCGAAGTATGTAACAACGTCGGCAATTGCATCTTAACATACCTGGGGAAAACCGCTGCTAGAGTTCAAATAACGATGCCTGCTTGCGCAAAACTACGCCTGCGCCCCATTCGCGCCACTCGCCCAGCAGCGGAAAGTAGAGGCCCAGCCGGATCGGGCGATCTTCCCGTTGCACCATCAAACGCGAGTAGCGCTCCAGTTGTTCGCGATAGCGTTCCGTCTCGGCTTCGAGGAAATTCTCAACGCTTCCACTCGCCGGTTCGCTCGTTTTGTAATCGATGATCCAACGCACCCCGCTCTCATCGATGAACGTGCGATCGATCACGGCCTCGCACAATTTCCCGCCGATCCATCCGGCCATCGGCAACTCGCTCGCAGCGTCCGTATGATTGTCCAGCACCCAACGCCCGCGGGAATCTCGCAGCGTCCGCAAGAGGCCGGATTGCACGCGCTCTGTGGCCCACTTGAGATCGCTCGCGGAAACCCCCAAGTTCGCCAGCACGGCTCGATATGCGAAATGCCGCGAGCGCACAGTAGCTTCAGACCAAGCGTCCAAACCCTCGCGCGCGATTCTCTGCAGGAAGCCGTGCAGCGCTATGCCGGCGAGCCGGGAACGATCATCGGCCCACTCGAATGCGGTATCCGTTCGTTGCTCCTGCTCGATCTCGGGACGATCCCACTCAACCGCGGGCAGCGCGGGCGGAACGCGCCAATGGAGTGGCAGCCGGCGAATCATCCGAGTACTCGGGGCTTCGTTCGCGTTGCCGCGGCGCGCGGGATCTGCGAAGTGCTCGCCGATCATCGGCCACAGCAGCTTCAGAAACGTGTCGGACTTGGGATTGCTAATCGTGCCGTCATCCTTTATCCGGACGCAGCCGAGCAAGTGCAAGTTCTGACGCGCGCGCGTTGCCGCCACATACAACAAACGCGCTGTCTCTTGATCAGATTTACGCCGCTCGATGCTTTCGAGATATTCGTAAATCGCATTGTCTTCGCCGCCCGATTCCGGGACCGCCGCAAGCAATCGTTCGCCGCCATTTTCCGCACAAAGCAGCAAGCTCTGCTGGTCCGAACCAGTGATTTCGCCGAGGCCCGGCAGCAGCACGGTGTCGAACTCCAGGCCCTTTGCCTTGTGGATGGTCATGAGCTGCAAGCGGTCTCCGGCCGCCGCATCGGGCGGCGCGAACAAATTGTTCACCTGCTCGCGGAACCACTCAAAATCCGCGAGATCCGCGCCCTCAGCCAAGCCCCCTAGCAAATCGAAATAAGCCGCGGCATCTTCGAGCGCCGCATCATCTTCCACGCACGCAGGCCCGCCCAACGCGAGCCACGCCGACTCGATCCAGTCCCGCAAAGGCCGCCGTCCGCGATCATCCAGCGCCTGCTCGATGACGGGCAGAATCCGCTCCACTCGCGCGCGACCGTCTTCACTAAGCGTCTCAAGATGCTCATGGAGCAAATCCCAAACGGTCGACTCGCGATCGGCACCTGCCAGCGCGTGCAAATCTGCAAGCGTGAGCCCGCACCAGGGCGCCCGAAGAACCGCGAGCCACGAGACGCGGTCGGCCGCATGCAACAGCGCGAAAGTCAGAGCCATCAAATCTTCAACCACCGGCCGCTCGCCGAGTTGATCGATTTCGATGGCTTGAAACGCGATACGATGGCGCTCTAGAGCTCGCACGACCTCCACCAGGTGAGCGCGCGACCGAACCAGCACGGCGACGCTGCCGTCGGCATGGGTGCGGATTAAGTGGATCAGACGATCAGCCTCGTCGCGCTCGTCAACGAAGGCGTGTACGCCGATCTGGGCGTCCTCGCCAACCGACCCCGCGACGCCGGGCGAGTAGGCCACTGCGCCCGATTCCACATCGTCGCGTGCCGGAAAGATCGACTCAAACGCGCCGTTCACCCACTCCACAATCCCGGGTCGCGAACGAAAATTCACGCTGAGCGTGAGCGGCTCCAGTTGGATCGCGCCGATGCCCTCCAGGCGCGCCCGCAAGAACAAGCTGACGTCCGCCTGACGAAAACGATAAATGGATTGCATCGGATCGCCGACCAAAAACAACGTGCGTCCATCGTCAGGCTCCCACCCAGCTGTGAGCTTTTCGATCAGCTCAAACTGAGTGTGCGATGTGTCCTGAAATTCGTCCACCAGGATGTGCTCGATCCGATGGCCAAGCGCGAGCGCGAGATCCTCAGGTGCATCCACCTCGCCCAGAGCATCGGAAGCGCGAATGGAGAGCTCCGCGAAATCCACTTGGGCGTGCTCGCGAAACACCAGCTGCAATTCGGCCACGGCGAGCGTGAGGACGGAAACGGCCGACTCCACTGCCTGCCATTGCGGCTCCGTGAATCGAGCCGGCGGTAGCTTGCGAACCCGTGCCAGCCGTTCGACGCGGGCGTCTTCACCGCGCAGGTTGGCGACCAATTTCTGGTAGCGCGGATCCACTCGCTGGCGTAGCGTGTCTTTCTTGGTGAGCAGCTGATCGACCAGTGCCCTCCAACTGTCTAGGTCCTCCAATCGCGCCTCGGGAAGCACTTCAGCTGCGTGTTCAAGTTCGTTCGACACGATCCGTTGCAACGAGTCTTCCAAGTCTTCTCGCGGAATCCCGATGTGCCGCAGCCAGTGATCGCGCGTCGCAAGCATCTGGGTGATGAGTTGCTTCGCCCGCTGGAAATCGTTGTCCAAGTGCAACAGCAGATACGCAAGCCCTGCATGCCCCTCTTCAAGATGGCTCAGCGTGTTTCGCGCGGCTTCCCGATATAAGCCCTCGGCCTTCTCGACAATCTCGGGCATCGCGCCGAATCTGGAGAGCCAAGGCATACGCCGTGTGATCGATGCGCACAAAGCGTCGATTGTTTCGATTCGCAGACGAGCCGGGTTCTGCAGCAGGTTCCATTCGAGGCGCCGCTCGTGCTCCAGAACATCGCGCGCAATTTGAAGCGTCACGCGCTCGTGCTCGGCAACGGGTTCCACACCGCTGCGGGCTTTTCCCAAAGCAGAGATCACGCGAGAGCGCATCTCGCCCGCCGCTTTGCGAGTGAACGTGATCGCGACCACCGCGTCCGGCGTGTCCACCGTCTCCAGCAATTTCAGGTAGCGCTGGATCAGCAGTTCGGTTTTGCCCGAACCCGCCGGCGCCTGCACGATGAACGATTGCGAAACATCCAGCGCCCTGCGCCGCGCCCCGCTATCTGCGATCATGCTCAAACTCCCGAATCCGGCAGAGCCCACGCAATCCGCAGTTGTCGCAAGCTTTGGACTTGGGGTCCACTTCGGCTCGGCCATCGCGGTAGTCGGTGGCCAGCTGCTCCAGCACGCGCCGCCATTCGTCCAATTGCCTTTCAAATGGCACAGGCGACTTGCTGAAGTTTTTCATTCCCGGCAAATTGGTACCGGCCGCGGTCAATCCATAAAAACCCACGTCGCCCGTGCGAATTGCGGCGAAAGCTGCGCCGGCCACCGGCCGCTCGTTGGTAACGCAATACAGCGGAAGTTGCGGCTCGTCGGGGCGATCGCCATCCCAGCCTTTCGATTTCAGTTGTCCCGTTTTGTAGTCGAGAATGATCTCGCGCCCACCGGGCAGCTCGTCCACTCGATCGGCCCGCATCTTCACCCGCACGCCGGAAATCGTGACCACGCGCTCCGCCTCGATCCCCGCGACTGAAAATTCCGGGCGCAATTTCTCCATTGCGAGCCATTCGCGCAGCAGCTTTTGCAAACGCCGTTTTTCTAGATCGCGCCCAATACCCGGCCCGAGCTTGGCAACCGCAGCATCGGCGCCCCGGGCGATCAGCGCGTCCACGTCCTCGGAAGACAGCTCCACCAATCGCGCGTGCGACCCCAGTTCGCGCCAGATCACTTCGAGCGCCTTGTGAACCGTCGTTCCGCGATCGCGATAACTCAATCCAAGATCGGGGTCCTCCATCGGCCGCGCACCCAGCCGGTGTTTTGCGAAAGCGCGAAACGGACAGGCCGCCATGTCTTTGAAGAGCCCCGCGCCGCCAGTTGAGTCGCCCTGCACCAGCGCTGGAGCGGCTTCATCCGCGATTTCCTCGAAGGCCGCCGAGGCGCGCATGTTGACGATCCAGTCATCCGTGTGTTCATCGCCGTCATCCAGCCACAAGCCACCGGTCACCAGCGGGCTTGGACCGAGCGCGCGATCGCCCTCCCGCTCCGGATAGCTCAGCACCACATCCGGCGCACTCCTAAGCAACCGATCCATCATCGTGCGCGCGAAGTCGAGTTCACGCGCGGCGGATGAGTGCGGCAGATTGCGCTGGCGCTGCAGCGCGGACGGAAGGAATGGGTTGGGATTCGCGGGCGCAGGCAGCGCTTCGTCGTGAAGGCCCATGATCCACAGATGATCGAAACGCAAACCAGCGGCTTCTAGCATCCCCATCACCTGCATCGGCGCGCCTTCGTCCTCCGGTTGAAATTGCGTGCTCGCGGCGCTTTCGCGCAGCCACCCGGTGACTTGCGCGAGATTCATCGGGGTCGCCGTCAGATCGAGTGATGCGAGAGCGGCGAGCAGTCCGCGCCAAGCTTCGATAGTCTGAAACTCGACGCTCGACAGCGTGCGGTCGCCCGGCCATCCGAAGGCATCCAGCAAACCTGCGACCTCGCTGCTCCAGGCGCTGGGCGTCTGCTCCCGCAACAGATTCCGAAGCTTCTTTTCCACGCGCCGCAGTGCCCGCTGCAATTGCGGACAATTTCCGGCGGCATCGCGCAGCGCGGCGATATCGATGTCCCACAGGCTGTGTCTTCGGAGTTTGGCGTCCAGTTGTGCCCGCCCGCTCCATTCCCCTTCCGCGCCACCCAGAAACGGCGACCGCAGCAGCATTCCAGCGCGCGACAATGGCAGTGCGCCTTGCGCGAAATCGAGCATGAGCAGGGCAGCCCGTACCACGGGATAATCGCCGAGCGGTGGTCCAACGGACAAGTGCGCGGCGCGCCCGAGCGTTTGGCGGAAAATCCGATCGGCAACACTTCGCGAACGGGTCAGGTCCGGCACAACAATCGCGCCGATTTGCGCCTTGGGATCCGACTCCAGCAATTTCCGCGCCCAGGCCGCGGCGCTTCGGATCTCGTCGGACGAATCGCGCAGCTTTCTGCGTTCAGGAGCCGATGCATGCTCGCCGATCTCCAGCGTGCGCCATTCGCCGAGGGCCGCGAACAATTCGACTTGCTGCGGCGTCATTTCATCAAATCCAGCGACGTACACTTCGCTCGGCCTCGGCGCCTCTCCCGACGCGATCTTCGGGCGCAGAAAATCGCTTAAGCGTGCTCGCTCTAACCAATCACTGGCGCCGCACAGCGTGGAAAACTCGCGCGACCATTCGGCAAACGCGGCCGTGTCGTCGGATGCTTCGAAACTGCCATCGACAGCCAATCGATAGGCAACCACCAGCTGCCAGGTCTGCGCCGCTTGTCGCGCGGTCTCCGGGATCTGCAGCAGCGATTCGCCCAGAGGCGATGTGCGGATGATTCGCTCCCATAGCGCTTGTTCCTGTGCGGCGTTGAGTAACACCGGAGCGTCGCTGCTCGCGGCCCGCCACAGCCAGTCGCGCCACGCACGATCCAAAAAGCCTTCCAGCGGCAGAATGTCCGGGCGATTCCAAACCATGCGCCCGCGTGCCGTTTCCAGGCCATGGAACTGCTCGGTCAACACGCGAGCCAGCCGCCTGCTAGCCGTAATCACCGTCGCTCCGCTCTCCAGCGCGCGGAAAATTCCCTCGTGCATGTGCTTTCATGATATTTGACCAAGAGGATTACGATTGCGATCGACGGCCCGGCGGGCGCCGGCAAGAGCACACTGGCGCGCCGCATCGCGGCCAAGTTGGGATTCGTATACGTCGACACGGGCGCCATGTATCGAGCCGTGGCTCTTTGGGCGCTACGTGCGAATGTCGCTCTGTCGGACATGCATCGCCTGGAGCAGCTGGCCAACGCCGCGCACATAGAATTCGCTTCGGGTGACAACGCCGTGTTGCTGAACGACGAAGATGTCACCAGCGCCATCCGTACGCCCGAAGTGAGCCAGGCCGCGTCAGAAGTGTCGCTGGTGCCTGCGGTGCGCCGCGCCCTGGTTGAAAAGCAGCGCGAGATCGGCGAGAAGGTATCCATCGTCATGGAAGGCCGCGACATCGGGACCGTCGTGTTTCCCGACGCCACGGTCAAGATTTTCCTGGATGCCATTCCCGAAGAGCGCGCTACCCGCCGCGCCAATGAAGTTGCGCTCCCGCCGGATGTGGTGGAGCAACAGATTCGCGAGCGCGATCAGCGTGACCGCGGGCGCGCCGAATCGCCCTTGGTGCAGGCGCCCGACGCCGTGTACGTCGATACCACCGGCCTCAGCATCGAGCAAGCCGAAGCGGCCATCTTGAAAATCATTCGCGATCGCACCTCGAACGGGCGCGAACGAACTCAATGAACAATTTGTTGGTGATGAAATTCGGCGGGACCAGCATGGGTTCCTCCGAACGCATCCAGGTTGCTGGAACCATCTGCCAGGCGCAGAAGCAGCAGCGGCCGGTTTTGGCCGTGGTTTCGGCGATGTCGGGCGTTACCGATCTGCTGCTCGGAACCTTGCGGCACGCCGAGGCTGGCGACGAACCGGGCATCGAAGCGAGCGTGCAGACTCTGTTGGCGCGCCACGAAAAGACTTGTCACGACTTGCTTCGCGATCCCGGGCGGTGCGGCCGCGCCATGACGGGCATTCACGAACTGATCGCCGATTTTCGGCGTATTGCGCATGGTATGCGGATGCTCGGCGAACGTCCGCCGCGGTCGGTCGACGAAGCCATCGCGATCGGTGAGCGTCTCTCCGCGCTTATGCTGGCCGAGCATTTGGAAGCGTCCGGCGTCGCTGCAAGAGCAGTCAATGCCGCCGATGTCATCGTCACGGACGCGGTGTTTGGCAACGCCACGCCGATCATGGAAGCGACGCGCGCGAAGGCGCAAACTCACCTGCAGCCGCTGCTTGCTAGCGGAACAGTCCCCGTGGTCACCGGCTTCAACGGCGCTACTGCGGATGGCCGGCCCACCACACTCGGCCGCGGCGGCTCCGATTTCTCCGCATCGATTCTTGCGGCCGCATTAGACGCTTCCGAGCTATGGATATGGACCGACGTCGACGGCATCATGAGCGCCGATCCGCGATCCGTGCCCGAAGCCCGCGTGCTGGATTCGCTCACGTACAACGAAGCTGCCGAACTGGCCTATAACGGCGCGAAGGTTTTGCATCCCCGAACGCTCGCGCCGCTGATCGAGCGCCAAATTCCGGTGTGGAGCAAGAATAGCTTTCATCTGGAGCACCCCGGTACCCGCATCGTGCCGACGCTTGAAGCGCCGCCGGGCCCCCGAGCCGTGACGTCGATGGCCAATGTCGTGCTGGTTTCGATCGAGCCAGCGAACGCCGCAGTCAGCGGCACACGGCTCATGGCCCGTGCATTGGACGCTCTCGCCGATGCCAATGCCGAGGTCCTCGCGCTGTCGAGTTCCAGCTATCGCCAGAGCTTCTGTTTCCTGGTACGCAAGGAGGAACTGACGGGCGTCATGAAATCGCTCGAATCCGATCTCGCGCTCGAGCTGACGCACGGGTATCTCAAGCCAATCGCGGTGGACGACAATGTCGGATTGCTGGCGCTGGTCGGCGAAGGCATGCGAGGAACGCCCGGATTGGCGGGGCGCTTGTTCCAGGCGATTTCCGAGCAAAACGTCAATATTATCGCGATCGCGCAAGGCTCCAGCGAGCTGACCATCAGCATCGTCGTGCGCCGCGACGGCCTGAAGCGCGCTATCCAGGCTGTACACCGCGAGTGCCGCTAAAGTGCCGGCTGTGTGTCAAACTGAGATCGTGCCTGAGTATTGTACCTGCGGCGCGCAATTACCGCCCGATGCCCGCTTCTGCCACAAGTGCGGGAAGCCGCAGTACGACTACATGCCCGAGGTTGAGGAAGCCGAGCCCGAGCCTGCGCCGCCGCAGCCAGTCGTGCTTCCGGAACTGCAGCCACTTCGAGTCCCTACCGACATTAGCTTTCACAACGGCCTGGCGGTGCGCATCGGATTCATCGCGGCCATGGGCGCAGTGATGATCTCGCTCTTCCCCATTCCTTGGCCGTTCGTACGCCTGCCTATCGCTTTCCTGGCGGCGGGATTCTTGGCGGTGTTCCTGTATAGCCGCCGGACCGGCCAAACGCTCAGCATCCGCAGCGGCGCGCGCATAGGTTGGATCACCGGCATTTTTTCGTTCACTCTGGTCACCGTCCTGTTCACGGTGGTGATGGTGGCTGTTTCCAGCCAGGGCGGGTTTGCGCAACAAATCCGCAGCCAATTTCCCGCCAATGACGCGCGCGCAGACATGGTCCAACAAGTTCTGAACAATCCAGCGATGATCGCAGGGGTGATCGTGCTCTATCTGATGCTGTTTTTCGTGATCTTCACGGCTCTGCCCACCATTGGCGGCGTGCTGGGCGCCAAAGTTCTCGAGAAGCAATGATTTGTATCAAGCAATGATTTGTATCAAGCAATGATTTGTATCAAGCAATGATTTGTATCAAGCAATGACGCGCGGAGTTTTTGCGGCGGCGCTCGCCATCCTGACCGCGGAGTCCTTGTTCGCCGCGCTCACGCCCGAGCAGCGCCAGCTCAGCCTGCAATCCTTCGAATACGTCTGGACGGCGATCCGCGACAAGCATTGGCAGACCAAACCTGGCGGGCTGGATTGGCAGGCGATTCACGACGAATTCAAGCCGAAGATCGAAGCCGCCGACAGCCTGGACGCCGTACGCACGGTGATGAACCAAATGCTCGGGCGCATGCACCAGACGCATTTCGGCATCGTTCCGGCCGATTTGTATTCGAACGTCGACGCATCGCACGGCGGCGGCGACCTCAGCACCGGAATCGATGTGCGCGTCGTTAAGTCTCAGGTGCTGGTGACGTCCGTTGAGCCGGGTTCTTCGGCTGCGACGCAAGGGGTGCGGCCCGGTTGGGAGATGCTGAAAATCGATGGCGCCACCCTGGCTCCTATCGTGGCGAAGCTCCACGAGACATATGCGGACTCCACTCTGCGCGATCTCATGCTGCGCCGTGCAATGCTGGCGCGCCTGGATGGTGTGGGCGAATCGGTTCCAGTCGAATTTCTGGATGGCGCCGGCCAGCGTGTCACGAAGACGATCGCCGAAACAAGTCCCAGGGGCGAGTTGGTGCAGTTCGGCTACCTGAATCCGATGCACGTTTGGATCAGTACGTCCAAAGTCGGCGGCGGCATCGGCTATGTTGCCTTCAACGCGTTTCTCGATCCGCAAAGGCTCATGACCGCGTTCGGCGGCGCCGTCGAATCCTGTCTCATGTGCGACGGCTTTATCGTCGATCTGCGCGGAAATCCGGGCGGCATCGGAATCATGGCCATGGGCATGGCGGGCTGGTTCATCGCGCAGCCCGATCAGAAGCTCGGCACTCTTTATATGCGCGATACGAAGCTCAACTTTGTCGTGAATCCGCGCGCCGCCACGTTTGCCGGACCGCTCGCGATTCTCGTGGACGGTACGTCGGCTTCCACAGCGGAAATCATGGCGGAAGGCCTGAAGGATCTCGGGCGCGCGCGCATCTTCGGGACGCACACCGCCGGAGCAGCTCTGCCATCCGTGTTTGAAAAGCTTCCCGACGGCGACGGATTCCAGTACGCCATCGCCAACTACATTTCCGCGGGCGGCCAGCCGCTGGAGGGCCTGGGCGTGACGCCGGATGTGGAAACGCCAATCTCGCGAGAAGCGCTGCTCGAGGGGAAAGATCCTGCGCGGGATGCGGCCGTGGCTTGGATCGAAAGCCGCAAGCAAGCGGCGAAATAATCAGGCGTGAATCGGCTGGTCTTCGAGTAAACTGACGATGCGGTCGCGAAGCTCGGCTGTGATCCGCTCCCGGTCGCGGACTTGGCATTGATCGGTCGGCACCGGCTCGCCGATCCGCATGGTGACTGGTCCGCTACGGACATGCCCCGAGCCGAAAGGCAGCACTTCGCGTGTGCCTTTTAGGGCGATCGGAACCAGCGGAACTCCGGCGCGGATCGCAATGTAAGCGGCGCCTTCCTTGAACGAATCAAGTTCGCCGGTTTGCGAGCGGCCGCCCTCGGGAAAGATCAGCAAAGAAACGCCGCGTTCACGGATTATCTGCGCCGCAGTGGTCATGGTCTTCACAGCCCCACGGGCATCGTCGCGCGGAACCGGAATGTGGCCGGCGCGCGCCAGGTGGGTTCCGAGCAAAGGAATCTGAAACAGGCCGCTCTTGGCGAGAAAACGGAATTGGACGGGAATGTTTGCGAGCACCACCGGCGTGTCCATATAACTCAGATGGTTCGATACGAACACGTAGCTCCCGGTCGGTGAAATCTTCTCCAAGCCTTCGATCTTCACTCGTACGCCGCTTCCCCACAGTAAGAATCGCGCCCAGACGCGAGCCACGGCGATTTGCTTGCGGCCGCTCGTTTCAAATAGTGAGATCCCGAGGCTCACCAAGCCAAAGCCGATGGTGGAGAGGATAATGAGCGGAGCCGTAATTAGATAGGCACGAAGAAAGGACACTGTTTCTATTTTACGAGGAGCGCGCGAGCCTCGCCCGCCAAATAGAGCGAGCCGGCGATGAAAATGACGTCATCTGGGGCGGCTCCGCTCAACAAAACGGTCGCTTGCGAAATTGAGTGCGTGATCTGAGCGCCCGTCGCCGGAATATCTTCGGGCGGCATCGCCCGCGTGTTCGTCGGGGCCGTCAAAATCAAGCGATCGGCCAGCGGAAACAATATCGATGCCATCTCGCTGACGGCTTTGTCACGCAACGCGCCGTATACCATCCAGACCCGGCGTCCGGTGTAGAAGCGGCGAATGTAGGCGGCCAACGCGCGGGTTCCCGCGGGATTATGCGCGCCGTCGATGATGATCTCGGGACGCTCGGAAACGTGTTCCAATCGTGCCGGCCACCGGGTGGATACAATGCCATCGGGCGAAACGCCGAGTTCGGCGAGCGCGATCCCAGCCACGCGCGCATTTTCCACTTGATGTTCCCCCGCGAGCGGGCATGTGATCGGAATACCGCGCAAACGAAAACGACTGCCGCGCGAGTCGATCGCAAGATCCGTGATGGCCCAATCGCGCGACAACGTGTACGGTCCCTGCGCATGCGCCCGCAACACTGCTTCCGCTTCCGGACGCTGTTCGGCAAAGACCGCGGGAACGCCGGGCTTTAAGATGCCTGCCTTTTCACCCGCAATCTGCTCGATTGTGTCGCCCAAGAATATCTGGTGATCGAAATCGATCGGTGTGATCACACACAACTCCGGCGTGACGACGTTGGTGGCATCCAATCGCCCGCCCAGCCCCACTTCCAGCACCACGGTGTGCACCTTCTCGGCAGCGAAAACGACGAACGCCATGGCGGTCACGGTCTCGAAGTACGTCGGATGCATGTCGAGCGCGCCCACGGCGAGCATCCGCTCGGCGGTTTCATGAACCCGCATGAACGCATTTGCGAATTGATCTTGGCTCACCTGCTGCCCGGCAATTTGAATTCGCTCGGTGGGTTCTACCAAGTGCGGTGAAATGTAGAGTCCAGTTCGAACACCGGCGGCGCGCAGCCCGGCCTCGATCATCGCGCTCGTCGATCCTTTGCCATTTGTCCCGGCGATATGAATCCACCGGCACGCCTGATGCGGATTCCCGAGAGCCTCAAGTAGGGCCGTAATCCGATCGAGCCCCAGCTTCGCTGTGAGCACTTCGTTCCCCAGCGAATACAGATATCGAACTGCCTCGGAGTAATTCATCGGTGAAAGAACGGGCGCGCGGCAAGCGTTAGAAGAACAGTGCCACCCACCACCTTCAGCTCGAAAATCCAGACTGACGCGACGCCCGGCGGAGGCACGGCGGAGAGGATGATCGCGACCACCGTGATGAGTCCGCCCAATGCACCCGCCCAGCGCTGCCCAAATTTGAATCCGCTGGCGAAGATATAAGCGAATGGAAGAAATGTCGCGATCACGGTGAGATCCACCAGAATTTGATACGCCGCGCGCAGCGTCTCACCTAGTTGCATGAACAGAAGCAGAGCGCTCGAAAGGATGCCTTGCGTCAAGATGGAAACATACGGCGTGTTCCAGCGCGGGTGCAGTTTCGCGAACGCCGGCGGGAAATAATGATCCAGACCGAGGGCGAACGGCAAGCGCGTATTTCCTGCGACGAACGCCGTCAATTGTCCAACCACGCTCGCGGTGATCAGTAGGGCAAAACAAGGCGACAGCCAACCGGCGCCGAATCTCGTGCCAGCCACGTCGCCCGCTTGCGCCAGTCCCGTGAGGGTGCTCACTTGCTCCGGCCTCATCAGAGCCAGCATCGCGGCGGTGCCGGCCATGTAGAAGCCCGCGCAACCGAATCCGCTGATCCACGCCGCACGCGGGATCACTTTGCCTGGATCGTAAATCTCGCCGCCGAGAATCGACGCCACTTCCAGCCCTACCATTGCAAAAGCGATCTGCGACCAGAAGTTCAGGCTGTCAAAACTGAAATCCGGCATCAGGTGGAAGTGCGTAGCAACGCCTCCGTGGAAGGCGGCCATGAGTCCGAAAATAACCAAGAGTACAGCGATCAAGTATCCGGAAATTGCGCCCAGAACGCCGGCCCACTTGCCGATCCGCAACCCAACCAGATTCAAAATGAACGTGAGCCAGAGGGCGGCCAGAGTGGCGGGAATCGCATAACGTGCGTCCTCGGAATATCGGACGCCGGTCTGCCCGAGCATGAAGCTGGCCATGGCGACGCCCGAGAGCAGCAGCGTCGGGAAGTAACAAATATTGGCGACGAAGTAGAGCCAGGCGCACAGGAAGCCATGCCAATCGCCAAAGGCTTTCTTGGTCCAAATGTACAGGCCGCCTTCTTGAGGAAACCTTTGCGAGAGCGCCGAGATCACCAGCGCGCACGGAAGCAAAAACGCCAGCGCGGCAATCAACCACAGCAGCAGAGATCCGGGACCGGCATGCGCGGCGGCGGCCAGCCAGCGGACGCCCAACAAGGCCGAGAGATTGAGCGCCACTACATGCCATAGCGTCAGCTCGCGCCGCAACGCGGGTTGGTCGGCTGGTGTGGTAGGCGTCATCGCTCATCGTACACTAAGACAAAGCACCGCCATGGCGACGACTTCAAAGACTCTTACAAACGAAGAATGGCTCACGCTTCGGAGGTGGAAGGCGTGGAGGAGGTCGTCAACGGTGAAATCCGCAGGGTGCAACCAACGAGGATTATCCATGCAGACACCGTCGAAAATCTGGCTGACCTGCTCAGGGCGAAGCTGGATCGCAGTACCGTTCAAGTGGTGGTTACCGCTTTCGGGCTGGTGATACGCAAAGGACCTCCGCTCACCATGCGCGTTCCCGACATCGCGGTCTTCATCCGAAAAAACGTGGTAGAGAAGGACGGTTACATTCACTCCGCCCGGAACTCGTCGTCGAAGTTCTTTCCCCCGCCAACACGCGCTCCGAGCGCGCCGAAAAACTGAAGGATTACGAGAGCCTGGGCGTTCCCGAGATTTGGGTTGTTTCGCCCGAAGCCCAAACGGTCGAAGTGCTGCTCCTACAGAATGGCCATCTCACCACGACGGCCCTGCTCCGCGAAGGCCTGCTCAAACCCGCGCGCTTCCCGGAAGCCTCGGTCGATATCGCCGGCATCTGGCCCAAATAAAAAGCGCCGAGTGCGGTGAAGCACCCGGCGCCCCAAAACAACTACTCTAGTTGGCTACTTCGGGCAGCCGATCTTCTTCAGGTCGGCGTCCGGCAGCTCTTTACCATCGCGAGCCGCGGCCGGCAGCGCCATGCCTTTGGGAACCAGCCAGATTTCCACCCGGCGATTCTTGGCTTCATTGCTGTCTTCGATGGCCGCTCCCCTGCGCTCCTTGGGGGCCGTGGTCGAAACGGCGCAAGAGGTCGGTAGCGATTCCGTCTCCTGCGTCGTGCCCACCCAGCTTCCCTTGATGCGGGATACGTCGAGCGAGCTGCACGTGCCGCTGCCACCGCTCAATACCGCAGCGGTTTGGAGCACGCGATTGCGATCCAGGTCGCGTCCGCGCCGCGTTTTGCCCTTGGGCGTTTCGCTCGCGTCGATATGGCCCACCAGAACCACATCGTAGTTCGGGTTGGCGGTGAGCTGCGGATAGAGTTGCTCGATCAATACTCGCTTGCCGCAGTTGTTGACTCGCGCACTGTCCTTGGTGAACAGAATATCGCCGAAATGCCGGGCCTCGGCGCCGAAATTGACAGTGATGATCGTGGATGCGCTGGCGGAGCCGCCCTTGGTGTCCGTCACCGTCGCGGTCACGTTCACTTGCTTGGATTGTGGACGGCTGCGGTCGCCCTCGTTGAAGGAAACCGTGCTGGAGTTGAATTGAGCGTCGGCTCCGGTGCCAGAGACTGTGCCCTCGGCGGCCGCCCAGCTGATGGTGAGCCTGCCGCTGCAATCGGAACCCATGGCGGTGGCGTGCAGATTGGAGCTCTGGCCGCGATCCAGTGTCGATGGATTAGCCGTCACGCCGCTGATCGTCGGGCGGCTGTAGGTGTTCACGTGGATCGAAACCGGGCTGGCGTCGCCGGTGCGCGCGGCATCGCTCGAGTCGACAACATGCAGGCCGATGCGGACGTCGCCGGAGGAGTTTGGTGTGTAGGTGTATTGAGCGCCCGTTCCAACCGAGCTCCCGTTCGCGGACCATTGATAGGTCAACTGGTGGCCCTCCGGATCAGACGCATTCGAAGTCAGCCGAACCGCGTCGCCCGGACAAACCGTGAGTGGGCTGGCGCTGATGGTGCCCCCATTGATTGCGCCCAGGACTCTCGGCGCTGGTGGCGGAGGCGGCGGTGGCGGCGGAGGGGGAAGCTCGCCGCGGTGCCCAAGATAAACGGTAAGACCGGCGGTCGCCTGAATCCCGTTCAGGATTCTGCCGTTGGGAATGTAGGCGCCGGTGGTGCTGGGCGGGCCGCTCGGAAGACCAAAGCGTGGGGCGATCCCGGTTAGGCCGCGGACGTCGAATCGAACGCCGATCCATTTGTTGAGCTGGTACTTGATTCCGCCTCCGTAGTTGCCTTGAAAGCGCTCGTCGGACTTAAATCCACCGAAACCAGCTTCGGCTGGCAACCCCTCGGCCCACTTCTTTGCGTTCTTGCCCAACACATCGAAGGTGCCGCCTGCACCGGCCGCGACGAATGGCCGAAACCTGCTGGTGCGCGGCGTAAAATGCAGCACCACATCCACGGCGGGCTGGAGGGTGTGAATCGGGAACGGCGGGTAGAGGGCAATTCCGTCGGTTGGATACGACAGGAACTGATACTTGTTCCACGAGTACCCGTTGAAATCTTCCTCAATACCCACGTAATTCCAGAAATTCTCGGTAACGCGGCCGCCTAAGATGGTGCCTCCCTGGATCTTGGCGCCCAGGCCGGCATCGATCTTCTTGTAGTCGGAATATCCGCCGTAGATGTTTAATTCAAAGAAGTTGTTGTCTTCATCTGAGTGTGCCGCGGCGTTTTGGGCACGTGCTGGATTCGGAATCCCTAAGACGCCCAACGCAACCAGCGCCAGAACCGGATACCTCCATACTGCTCGCATGTTTTTCACCTTTCCTCTGATTTTCAATTACTGCTCGAGATAACAGCGTGATCGCCTTGTTTGGCCGTCTGGGCCTGGGGCAGATCGAAAACCAATGCACCCCGCGCGGGAGTAAGTGCAAAAATCCGCCGGGGAAGATCGGACGCGAACCACAAAGTATGAATGGCGGCGTCCTCAAGACCGACACTGGAAAGTGACTGCCACGAATCGCCACCGTCCACCGTGCGGTAAACTCGGCCGTACTGAACCAGGAAAGCCTCCTGATTTTGCTCCGGAGTGAAGCGCACGGAATCCACCGTGGCTGCGGGTACGCCTTCCGTCACCAGTTTCCAATGTGCCCCTTCGTCATTAGAACGCAGCAGGCCACGGGAAGTTGCCGCGAGAATGGCGACGTCGCGGCTGGCGGGCAGGGCCAAGTCGTACAGATAATAACTGCTATCCGGCAAGACGGCGAGTTGCCAGGTGCGCCCCAGATCTCCGGAAATGAACAGACCGGCCGAGGTTCGCGCGGCCAGGCGCGAAGCCCCGCTCGATGGCGCATACACCGCAAGGATCGGAATTCCGTTTAAGCCGGCCGCCTTCACTTGCTCCCAGGTGGTTCCCAGGTTCGAGCTGTGGAATAATCCCTCGTCGGTGCCGGCGAAAAGCACCATCTTGCCTTTGTCGGAATCCAGGGAGACGGCGCGCAGTGCGTGGATTCGGTTTCGCCTGGCGCTGGCCACCGGCAGGCCTTTCCTCGTGAGAGGGCGTGGAACGGGCACGGCCGACCATGTTTTGCCGGCGTCCGCCGATTTCAAAATTGCATCCTCGCTTGCCCCGAAAACAACTGTGCCTCCTGGAGACGCTGTCAGGCTGTGAAGGTTTCGGCCAAGCAGCGCTTCTTCATTGGCGCGCAGGGACCAAGCCAGGCCGCCGTCATCGCTGACAAATACGCCTCCGAACAAGCCTTCATAAGTGCTGCTCGCGTACAACCGTTTTCCATCCGATGCGATCTGCGACAGCCGGTGGTTGGCGAAGCCCAGATTCACGGGCCGCAAGGTTTCCCCCGAGTCCGTACTTTTCAAAATTCCCGCATATTCGGTGGCCAGGTACAGGGTGCGCGGCTCGGTGGGGTCGAACACCATCCAGTTCACCTGCTCGAAACTCAAATGCCGCCAGGTTTTGCCGCCGTCGGGCGATTTGAAAAGCCCCAGGGTAGTTCCCGCGAAAATCGTGTCGGAATTACGGGGATCTTCGGAAATTATGTGGGTCCGGCGATGCGTCCCCGGGATGCCGTGGATCTTCACCCAGCTCTCGCCCGCGCTGTCGCTGCGATAGATTCCGCTACAGGCGCTGGCAAAGAGCAATTGCGGTTTCTTCGGATCGACGCGAATCGAGAAAATATCGGAATCGTCGATCAATCCCGTGGAAATGGAGTGCCACGTTGCCCCGCCATCGGTGGTTTTCCAGGGCAGGTGCGGAGTTCCCGCATAGAGGGTGTGCGTGTCGGCGGGATCGAAAGCCAGGGCTGTTATGTCCTGCATCTCCGGGTCGGTCTCCCGCGAGATTCTCGTCCACGACGCGCCGGCGTCAGCGCTGATAAAAACGCCTTTCGATGTGCCGGCCGCGATTAGTCCCGCGTCGGCGGGCGAAATAGCCAGTGATTCAATCCGCGCACCTCGCGTTCCATCCAAAACGCGCCAGTGATCGCCCCCATCGGTGCTCTCCCAAACGCCGGAATCCTGAGAATCACCCGCGTCGAGTCCCGCGTAAAAATGACCGGATTCGGTGGGATGAATCAGGACTGAATTAAATACGCCCGGTGTTCCACGTGGAAACGGCAGCAGCCGCCAGGATGCTCCGGCGTCGTCGGAACGGAATAGCAGCGAGTCGCGTGATCCGGCGATTAAAGTTCCGCCATTTCGCGGATCGATAGCAATTGCACGCGCGCTTCCCCCAAACGGACCAGCCAACTTCCAGGCGCCGGCTAAGGGAAACGTGGCAGCAGCCAGAAGTAACACGAAATGAAAGCGAGTCACTTCCTATTACCATAACAAAAAAGTGGCTGATTGGGGCCCTAGCCCCAGTAGGGAAGTCGTTGAAACGTTTATTGTTACAAGGATTTAATGCAAGCCGGTGGTGGGAGGATGCGCGGAAGCGTCGGTGAGTTGTTCCGCCAATTGCCGCGGACCATCCAGATTTTCCACAACCAAGCGGCTGTTCTCGCCGGCGGTTTCGATGGACACATCACCGACGTTGAGGATGCGTTGCATGATGGACTGAATCACCCGTACGTCCTGCACCTTGGGAAGTTGAATGATGCGCGTGGATTTTGAAGCGAGCCCAGTTTCGTAGCGCAGCTTATCGCCGGCCAGGGTCAGCTTGACAGTCTGGCGCCGTAGATGCCGCTTGATGGGCCACAGCAGAATCAACAGGCTGGCTAGCGGGAGATAGGGATAGCGTTGGTCCGGATATTGCTGCACCAAATATTTGTAGTGAACGAACACCGCCGCGCACACCACCAGCAAGGCGCAGACGTAGCCCGTCTTGATGAGCTTCATGCTGGGGCGAATTACGATGTCGGCCATCAGGCACAATTATAGTGACACGATGAACTTGCGCCGCAACCGTACGGCTCCCAGGGTCGCGCGATATTTGGTTTCGTTGCCCGAGCGCGTGGTGCGTTCCGCCGCTGCGCTGGCCGGCGGTTTGATCCGCGAGATCGGCGATGTTTCCTTGCCCGCCGCAGTTCGCCGCACGAAAACTTATCAGATGATGGTGGACATTGCGCTGCGATTCATGATCGAGCGGGTGGGTGAAGTGAAAGGCGTTTACCCGACAGGAGACGGCCTCGCGAGCGATTTTCTGCTGCGCCGCACCGCTGGGCACGGCATCGAGCTGGCGGGATTGCTGGCGTTTCGCGCGTCGCCGGTGTGGATCATGGCCGCGCTGGCGGATGTTTCGGGCGCCGGCCGTCACATCGTGCAAGAAATCGCGGAGGCGATGCAACAGGAGGGCCTGCTCGCCCCGGAGGCACGATTCGAGAACGTCGATCAGTTGCTCGAAGGCCTGGAGCAAACCGCGAGCCAAGTTGCCGATTTGTGCAATGCACCGCCCTTGGACGTGGCGGGCTTGCGGCGCGAGTGGGCTACGTTTCGCACGGCGGTCGCGAAGATTCCTCCACGCAATCTGCCTACGGCGGGATTTCTTCGCGAGCATTGGGACGAACTGAAGGCCGAGGCTGCGGCGCAGAATCGCGGGGTGTTCGAGCTGTCGTCGGTGATGGCGGTTTCGGCGCTGGCGCGCGTTCCGGTGACGCTGCTGCGGCTGGCGCGTGCGACCAATCGGGCGGCCTGGCGATCGGGACAAACTCTCGGCGGAAGCGTTCTACTGCATTACAGCCAGGTGCTGGGCGAAATTCATGAGCGTGGCTATGCGGCGTATTGGGCCGAGGAGTTCCGCCCGTATTTGCGCGCCGCCGCGGACCAGTTCTCGCCGAGGCACCGGTCGCTGACCACGCGTTTCATCAATCGGCTGGGGAAATCCGTATAATGAGGACCGAGTGAACAAGCGAGCGATCACCTGGCTCCTCGGCGCGCTATTGGCGCTATCCTCCGGTGCCGCCGTGCCAGTCACCAGCGCGCGGCCGGGCGATGCCCGATGCGCGATCGTCTGGATTGCGCAGGAGCGCTCCGAGCAGCAGGTTCACACCAGACGCGTCATTCGCTACCAGCGCCCCATCGCTCCGCTCGCGCAGGAACCGGTTGCACGAGCGCGGTACTTCGCAGCGTCCCTCTACCAACGTCCGCCCCCTTTTCTTCGATAGTCCCAGCCTCGAAGAAGAAAGGAGGGCGGCGTTATGCGCCAATTCTTGCGGAATCTCTTTCGTGATTCGGCTAAGCCCGAATCATTGCTCCCTTTGATCAACAACCGTCGCGCGGAATTCGCGGCCCAGAGCGATGCTGACCTGAGAGCCGCGGATTGGCGCGCGATGCCGTTGCCCGATGTGTTCGCGCTGACGTCCGTTGCAGCCGAACGTGTGCTCGGTCTCAAGATGTTCGACGTGCAGCTGGAAGGCGCGCTCGCGCTTGCGGCGGGAAAAATCGCCGAAATGCAGACTGGCGAAGGCAAGACGCTGGCGGCGGTGCCGGCCATCGCCTGGTACGCGCGAGAGCGCCAAGGCGTCCACGTGATGACGGTGAACGATTACCTGGCTCGGCGCGACGCGCAGTGGATGGGCGGAATTTACGAATTTCTCGGGCTCTCCGTCGGGCACATCCAACAAGGTATGGGGATGGAAGACCGACGGCTCGCCTATGCGTGCGACATCACCTATGCCACCGCCAACGAGGTTGGCTTCGATTTGCTGCGCGACGGCCTGGCGCTCCGCCCGCGCGAGCAAGTGCATCGGCCGTTCGCAGCGGCCGTGATTGACGAAGCCGATTCCATCCTGATCGATGAAGCGCGCATTCCGCTGGTGATCGCGGGCGGCGATGCTGGACCAGACGTGATCGCCAATCAGGTCGACCGCCTCACGCGCTATTTTCACCGTGGCCGCCAGTTCACGCTCGACGAATATAGCCGGAATGTGGCACTCACCGATGCTGGAATCCGCGCGGTCGAGACGTCGTTCGGCTGCGGCAACTTGTACGACGAAGAGAACCTCGCGTTGTTGACCGCAGTCCAGGATTCCCTCCACGCTCATGCGCTGCTGCGGCGCGACGTGGACTATCTAGTGAAGGACGGCGCCATCGAATCCGTCGATGAGTTCAAGGGCCGCATCGCTGAGAATCGGCGCTGGCCGGCTGGTCTGCACACCGCCATCGAGGCGAAGGAGGGGCTGGCGCTGAAGACCCAGGGCCGCATTCTGGGATCGATCACGCTGCAGAACCTGATCTCGCTGTACCCGAAAGTGTGCGGGATGACTGGCACCGCAGCCACGCAGGCCATCGAATTTCAGCTCGTGTACGGGCTGGATGTGGAGGTGATTCCAACCAACCGCCCCATGATTCGAGTGGACGCGCCCGACATCGTCTTTTGCAGGCGATCGGCCAAGGAGCAGGCCGTGATCGGCGAGATCCACAAGATTCACTCGACCGGCCGGCCCGTTTTGGTTGGCACGGCAAGCGTCGAGGAATCCGAACGGCTGAGCGCCCGGCTGACCGGAATGCCGCATCAGGTCCTGAACGCCCGGTACGAAGAGGAGGAAGCCGCGATGATCGCGCGCGCGGGCGAATTGGGCGCGGTTACCATCTCAACCAACATGGCCGGACGCGGCACCGACATCCGGCTGGGACCCGGCGTGGCCGAACTGGGCGGGCTGCACGTGATCGGGACTAATCGTCACGAAAGTCGACGGATCGATAACCAATTGCGCGGCCGCGCGGGGCGGCAAGGCGATCCCGGAAGCTCGCAGTTCTTCGTCTCGCTCGAGGACGATTTATTGGTGAAATATGGCGGTGAGAGCGGCAAAGATCCCGACGTGGAGAACATCCAGCGCATCGCCGAGGGGCAAAACCTCGAAATTCGGCGCTTTCTGCATAAATATGAAAGCGTGATCGAGGGCCAGAGGCAGAAGATCCAGCAAGTTCGCCAGGCTATTTTGACGGGCGAGAAACCGTGTTCATCCGATTTCGAGCGGCTGGTTTCGCTCCGCGACATAGACGATCTATGGGCCGATTATCTGGCCACGATCACAGACCTGCGCGAGGGCGTCCAGTGGCTTTCCTGGGGCGGCCGCGATCCGCTGCACGAGTATTTGACCTCGGTCCATACGCTTTTCAGGCAACTCGAATCCGAAATTGACCCCGAGCTTGGCACGCGATTGACTGAAGCGGAGGCGGCCGGGATGGACCCCTCCGATCGCGGCGCCACCTGGACCTATCTGACCACCGATCAGCCGTTTGGCACCGCCACCGAGCGAATCATGCGCGGCTTGATGCGAAAATACGGACATACGACCTGACGGTCGTCTTTTTCGACGTTACGTGCGTCTTCAGATTGGAGCCGAAGTTTGATCTTTCGGGAGGTTGAGGACCGCGACCTGATCGCCAAGGCGCGACGGGGGCACGTGGATGCCTACAACGTGCTCGTGTCTCGCTGGGAGAAGCGTGTCTTCAATTATCTCCTGCGGTTGGTGCGGCAGCGCGAAGACGCTCTCGATCTCAGCCAGGATGTGTTTTTGAAGGCCTATCAGAATCTGAAGAAGCTCGACGACCCGGCGAAGTTCCCCGCGTGGCTGTTTCGTATCGCGCATAACGAGGCGTATTCGCTCATGCGGAAAAACAGGCCGGAGGGCGAGATGACCGTCGAACCGCGCATGGCTGAAGCGAGCGGGGGCTTGTTTCCCATCGAATCGACGCTGGCGGTGCGCGCCGCGTTGGACCTGTTGTCGAGCGATCAGCGCGAGGCCGTGCTGCTGAAGGTTTATCAGGGATTCAAGTTCGAGGAAATGGCGGAGATTCTGGCGTGTCCGGTGTCGACGGTGAAATCCCGGCTGTACACTGCGCTCGATCTCTTGAAACAAACGTTGGCTCCTGTAAGTACCGGAGGTGCGGAATGAGTTGTTCATCGGAAGATTTGAAGGCATATGTGGTCGGAGAATTAGGCCAGCGCGAAAAAGCGGCGGTTGAAGTTCACGTGCGTGCGTGCGAGAGTTGCCACGAAGAGCTGGACCGGCTGAATCTCACGCAGTCGGCACTGGCCACGCTCGAGGACGAAGAACCGCCACGGCGCATCGCATTTGTCTCCGATCGCGTGTTTGAGCCGCGCTGGTGGCAGACCATGTGGCACTCGGGTCCCGCGATGGGCTTCGCTTCAGCGGCGGTGCTGGCGGCTGCAATTTTGGTGCATGGATTCGAACGCCCCGTGGCGCCCGCTCCGAATGCCGTGGTGGATACTGCACAGATCCAGAAATCTGTGGACGCCGCCGTTACGAAAGCAGTGAGCGATGCGCAAGCCAAGCAGGCCGCTGAGTTTGCAAAAGTGCTGAACGCGTCCGAGACCCGGCTGGAACAACAGCGCCAATCCGATCTGGCCACGGTTCAACAGGCCGCTGATTATTACCGGAAACAGTTGGCGCGGTATGAGGTGGCGAGCAACGAAGGGCCTGCTCAATGAAGATTCTTCTCATCGCAAGCATTCTGCTGAGCGCGTTGCCGGCTGGGTCGATGGCCGACAGTCCGAAAGTGACCCGCACCATGCTGGAAGCCATGGAGCACAGCATGGACCGAAAGCTGGTGGGACTCTGGCCGCAAGATCCGGTGGAAGTGCTGGGTGTTTCGCAAGGCGCCTATGTGCACGGTTATGGCGCGGTGTTTCTCACGGAAGTGAATCTCGCTCCCGCCGCTGGTATCTCGCCCTTCCATCCATCGGTGAGCGCCGACGAGATCCGCCGCACGCACGAGAAGAAATTGCAGCGCATGGCCGCGCTTCGGACTACGATGCGCGCGATGTTGATGGATTCGGCTCGCTCGCTCGACTCGCTGCCTGTCGACGATCAGGTGGCCGTCGGCCTGTCGCTCTTTTACTGGACCTGGGAAAACCACGAAGGAATGCCCTCGCAGATTGTGATGCACGCCTCCCGCAAGACTCTGCTGCAAGCGACGACGCCGGACCAAGCGCAAATCGCGGCTGAAGAGTTCTAGACATGCGAGAGTTTTAAAGCTATGCGGTTGGGCGAGATCTTAATCCAGCGCAAGCTCATCACCGCCGACGATTTGGACCGGGCGCTGGAACTGCAAAAAGAGCGCGGCGACAAACTCGGCAAAACGCTGGTCGACATGGGCTTCATCGCCATGCGCGACGTACTGGCGGCACTCTCGGAGCAATTGCAAATCCCGCTGGTTTCGATCGACGCTCCGCCCGTAGTTTCTCCCGAGACCGAGACGCTTTCCCCGCGCTTCCTGCGCCAATTCCGCTGCCTGCCGATGAGCCGCGACGACCATACGATCACGCTCGCGATGGCGGATCCGCTGGATGTTGAAACGATCGCCGCCGTGCGCCATTGCACGGGACTCAAGATCAACACTGTGCTCGCACCCGAGCAGGAGATCATAGATGCGATCGACAAGTATTACGGCGAGGCAGCTGCGCGCTCCGAGGCCGATTTCGAATTCCAGGCCGGCGAGATGTCGGAAGATCTCGAACATCTGCGCGACATGGCGAGCGAGGCGCCGGTCATCCGCCTGGTGAACGCGATCATCGCATCGGCGGTGGAAAAGCGCGCGAGCGATATTCACCTGGAGCCGTTCGAAAAGGAATTTCGCATCCGCTATCGCGTGGATGGCGTGCTCTACAATCAGGATCCGCCGCCGCGCGAACTGAAGGCGGCCATGATCTCGCGCGTGAAGCTGATGGCCAAGCTCAACATCGCCGAACGGCGGCTGCCGCAGGACGGACGCATCAAGATCAAGACGCTCGGCCGCGAAGTGGATTTACGTATTTCCACGCTGCCGACGCTGTATGGCGAAAGCGTCGTGATGCGCTTGCTCGATCGATCGGCAGGCGATTTCTACGATCTTGGGCGCCTGGGATTCGACGGCTATATGCTCGGCCGCATGAACTATTTCACGTCGCTGCCACACGGCATTTTTCTGGTGACGGGTCCCACGGGCAGCGGCAAATCCACGACGCTCTATTCGGCGCTGAAGAGGATCAATCAGACCGACAAAAAGATCATCACCATCGAAGATCCCGTCGAGTATCAGATGGATGGCATTAACCAATTGCATGTGAATAATCAGATCGGGCTGACGTTCGCGCAGGGACTGCGGCATATTGTCCGCCAGGATCCCGACGTCATCATGGTGGGCGAAATTCGCGATCGTGAAACGGCCGATATCGCGATTCGTTCGTCGCTTACCGGCCATTTCGTATTCTCAACGCTGCACACCAACGACGCACCCAGCGCGATTTCGCGTCTGACCGACATGGGCGTGGAGAACTACCTGATTACATCGTCGCTGGTGGCGGTGCTGGCGCAGCGGCTGGTACGAGTCATTTGCGACCATTGCAAGGGCGAAGACGGCTCACGGTTCGCGCCCAATGGCGACCTGGTGCAGTGCTACAAAGGTCGGGGCTGCGAGCAATGTTTCGGGTCGGGCTACACCGGCCGCGTGGGAATTTTCGAGCTGATGGAACTGGATGACGGTATCCGGCAGCTGATCATGAAGAATCAGGATGCGGTGGCGATCACCAATGCGGCGCGGCGCATCGGCATGCGCAATTTGCGCGAAGACGGCTGGTCGAAGGTGGCGGGCGGCGTAACCACGGCCGACGAGGTGATGCGTGTCACGCAGGAATTCTAAGGCATGACTAGCTTTCATTTCAGAGCCGTAGCTTCCGACGGGCAGATTCGCACCGGCGCGATTCATGGCGAGTCCGAACGCCTGGTGGCCTACGAACTGCGCCGCCAGGGGCTCACACCGGTCTACGTCGGCAAAGAAGAGAAAAAATCCTTCGACATCAAGCTGCCTTCCTTCGGCGGCGGCCGCAAGCGTGACGTTCTGTTCTTTACGCAAGAGCTTTCCACGCTACTGAGCGCCGGAGTTCCGCTCGATCGTGCGCTCTCCATCACGGCGGAGTTGAACGAGCGAGCCTCGTTCCGCGTCCTGGTGCTGGATATCCTGCGCGTGTTGAAGGGCGGCCGCACACTGGCCGACAGCCTGTCCACGCACCCGGATCATTTTTCGGATCTGTACATCAATATGGTCCGCGCGGGCGAAGCGGGCGGATCGCTGGCGGTGGTCTTCGAGCGGCTATCGGAATTCGAGCGTACGCGCGACGATCTGCGCAGCTACATCATTTCGTCGATGGCGTATCCCACGCTGCTTTCGCTGGTCGGCATCGGGTCGATCCTCACATTGATGAACTTCGTCGTGCCGCGCTTCGCCGCGGTTTTCGAAGAATCGCGCATGGAAATGCCGCTGCCCACGAAGATGCTGCTCGTGGGTAGCAAATTTCTACAATCCTGGGGATGGCTCGGAATCACGCTCCTGGTAATCTTCGTGGTCGGCATGTATTCCTACGTGCGCACCACATCCGGGCGCCTGTGGTGGGACAGTTTGCGCCTCAAGGTCCCGGTGCTCGGAGACGCATTGCGCAAAGCTGAAACGGCGCGATTTGCGCGCGCGATGGCGACACTGGTGTCGAACAGCGTTCCGCTGGTGCAATCTATTTCCATCGCCGGCGCCACATTGAACAACCGCCGCATCTCGGGATCACTCGAAATCGTGTCGCTCGGCGTGAAACGCGGTGAGGGCATCGCGGGGCCGCTGCGAAAGGCCGGCCAGTTCCCTCCCCTGGCCGCGCATCTGTTGAGCGTGGGCGAAGAAACGGGCCGGCTGGATTCGATGTTTGTGCGCATGGCCGACATCTACGACGCCGAAACGCGGTCAGCCATTCGCAGGTTTACGTCTCTGTTTGAGCCGATCGTAATATTGGTGATGGGCATCATCGTCGGCACCCTGATTTTGAGTATGTTGCTGGCGATTGTCGGCATGAATGACGTGGCAATGTGAATACGAGGTGAGCTTATGAAAAAAAGTAGAGGACAAGCCGGCGTTACGCTGATCGAAATGATGGTGGTGGTCACCATCATCGCGCTATTTGCGGCGTTGGTGCTTCCAAAGATGATGCACCAGGCGGACCGCGCCAAGGTTGTCGCAGCCCACGCCGATATCAACGGCTTCACCACGGCGCTGGGCGCCTACAAGCTCGATACCGGGAACTTTCCGACAACCGAGCAGGGTTTGCAGGCGCTTCGCGCGCAGCCCGAGGGCGTCGAGAATTGGCAGGGGCCGTATCTGCAAAAGGAAATCGGGAACGATCCCTGGAATCACCCCTACGTTTATCACTACCCCGGCGATCATGGCGATGAGCCCGACATCATCAGCTACGGCCTGGATGGCGCGCCCGGCGGAGACGGGTTCAATGCCGATATCGTCAGCTGGAAAAACTAGCACGTCACGCGGCGTCACACTCATCGAAATGATGGTGGTGGTCGGCCTGATCGCATTGATGATCGGCATCAGCTTTCCGGCGATCACGTCGGGCATCGATTCGATGCGCTTAAAAGCCGCCACCAACAGCGTGGTCAGCTTCCTCGACACCGGTCTCAGCCGCGCCGAGCGGCGCCAGCAGGTGGTGGAGATCACGATCTCGAAGCAGGATAACTCCATTGAGATGGAATCCAGCGAACCGGGTTTCTCGCGCACCCTGCGGATGCCGGAGGGCGTCACCATCGTTCAGGTGCTTCCGCAACTGCCCGAGAATCCCGACGCGCCACGCCAGTTTTTCCTGTATCCCAGCGGCACTGTGCCGCCTCTCGGCGTGGAATTGATCAATCGCAGGAACGTGGAGCGAGTGGTGCGGGTGGACCCCATCACCGGCGTTCCCCGCATAGAGGTTCCTGAATAGTGAACTCTCGAACGGCCCAGCAGCGCGGTTTCACTTTGCTCGAAGTGTTGGTGGCCACGCTCATCATGGCGATCGCGGTAGCGGGACTCATGTCGGCCATCTCCGGCTCGGTCCGCAACGCCGCGCGGCTCACCGATCACGATCGCGCCGCTTTGCTCGGCCGCCAGAAGATGGATGAATTGTTGATTGCCTCTGGGCTCGAAAAAGGCGTGCCATTTCAGGGCACCTGGGGACCCGAGGTTACTGGCGGTTCGGACATGGGCTGGATCGCGCGCCTGACGCCCTTCGAAGTTCCGCGCGGCGCCCGCGGCATGGGCGCTCCGTTTATCGAGCGCGTGGAGCTGGAAATCTGGTGGATGAATGGGACCCGGCGCCAGTCGTTCCGCTTGGAAGGCTTCCACCGCAGCGTCATGACGCGCGCCGATATGGCGCTCCTTGGGTCGGGAGTGGGGCTGCAAGGAACGGGGCCGCAAGGTACGCCCCTGGCGGTACCGGCGTTGGAAGATGACACCCAGCCATGATGCTGAACGGCAAGAAGCGAAACTCGGCCGGCGTCACGCTGATGGAATTGCTGGTCGCCGTCCTGCTGCTGAGCCTGCTATCGGTAGGCATGGTGATGACGCTGCGCATCGCACTGAGCGCCATGACCAAGACGGATTCCAGGCTCATGGCGAACCGGCGGGTGGTTAGCATCGAGCACATTCTCAATGAAGAGATCTCGGGGATGATTCCCGTCACCGCCGATTGCATAGCCGGTGGACGCAGGGGCGGCTTATTGATGTTCTTTCAAGGCGAGGCTCAATCCATGCGGCTGGTGTCTACCTATTCGCTGCACGAGGGCGAGCGCGGCGTGCCGATGATCCTGGAATTCCAGGTCATCCCAGGGGAGAACAACGAGGGTGTCCGGCTGGTGGTGAACGAAGAAATGTACACGGGTCCCCGCGGCGCCGGTGCCACCTGCATCGGAATGGGCCGCGATCCCGTCACTGGCCAACCCGGGCCTCTCTTCGTGCCCATTCAGATTGGATCCAATTCGTTCGTGCTGTCCGACCGGCTGGCATATTGCCACTTCACCTTTCGCGATGCCCGCTCCAAACGCATACCGTTTTGGGTGGATCACTGGGTTGCGCCGAAGTTCCCCGACGCGATTCGTGTCGACCTGGCGCCGCTTGTTCCCAACGCTGGCCGCCTGCAGCCCGTCACATTGACCGTTCCCATTCGTTTGACGCGCGAGCCGCTGGTGGACTACTCGAAGGAGTTGTTGATTGGCAAGTAGAACGGGAGCAGCGTTGCTGGCTGTGCTGTGGCTGGTGGCTGGGCTGTCCGCCATTGCTCTCACCGTCGCCAATACCGTGCGCGGCGAAACGGAGCGCAGCTCCACCGACGCCGACGGCCTCAAGGCGTACTATCTGGCGACCGGCGCCATCGACCGCATGTTGCTCTTTATGGAAAGGCCCAGCGGGCAGTCCAACTCCCCAAGGGGCGGACGCCGCGGAGCCTCGGCGCAAGGGCCGACCAGCATTCCCATCACGCCCGAGATTACACGGCTGCTTTTTCTCGACTTTCCCACCGGCGTCGTTACCGGTGAAATCATCCCGGAAACGTCCAAGCTCGATGTGAATAAGGCCAACCCCAAAGAGCTGTTCAACCTGCTCCTGGCTTTGGGCCTGGATCCCGAGCGGGCCGAACAGACGCTGGCCGGAATCATCGACTGGCGGGGGGGCGGCCGGGGCGGAGGCATGACCGAGTTCGACCAATATTACTTGTCCCTCACTCCGTCTTTTCAAGCGCGGCACGCGTCTCTTCAGGAGATTGAGGAATTATTGCTAGTGCGGGGAGTCACGCCGGACCTGTTCTACGGAAGCTATCGGCGCAACGCGCTGGGGCAACTTATGCCGCACGCAGGGTTGCGGGACTGTCTCACGGTGTACGGGTCGGACGTGCCGCTCGATGTCAACACGGTTGAGCCGGCGGTGATGCAGGCCGTCGGAATCACTCCCGATGCCGCCGCAGCCATCTATGCCCTGCGCAAAACGGCGCCAATCAGGAATATGAACCAGCTCGCGCCCTTTCGTAGCGGTGGAGGTGCGCTGGGCCGGTTGGGGATGGAGCCCTTGACGATGGATACCGCATTCGCGGTGACGCTGCGCGCCACTGCCCAGTTGAAGCTTTCGAGTGGCCAGCTGTCCGATGTGCGCCGCACCGTCGCCGAGCTAGTGATGTTCTTCGACAAGGATTCGGAATTGCGTAAAGAAGAGCAGCCTCCGTATCACGTAATGCGCTGGTACGAGAATGCGGTGCCGCTGCAATGAATACTTCACCGGTTCGAAAGTGGCTGGCCCTCGGGACCGGCGTCGGCATGGAGATGGGTCGCGAGGATCTCATCGTTACCGTGGTTCGCCTGCGTCCTTCCGGCGTGCGAGTGTTGGGCGAACTCACCATCCCACGTTTTCGTGAGCAGGCCGCCGCCGAATGGGGTGAGAGTTACGCTTCCTTCCTTGAGAAACTCGGCGTCCGGCACCTGGCCGCCACCATCCTGTTGCCGCGCGACGAAGTCACTGTCCGGCAAGTGCAGTTGCCCGGCGTTGCGGACAAAGATCTGTCTTCCGCGATTCGCTTTGAGATCGATTCGCTGAATCCTTACTCGGAAGAAGACGTCGCCTTTGACGGCGCGCGCATTGGCAAGACGGCGTCCATTCTGATCGGCATTACGCGGCGTTCTTCTCTCGAGCGCTACACCGCGATGCTGTCGCAGGCGGGCATCAAGGTTGCGTCGTTCACGTTTTCAGGGCCGGCCATCTATACGGCGCTGCGTCTTTATTCCGATCCTCCCGCCGATGGCCTGGTGGCTCTGGGCGCGGATGATGACGAAATGGAGATCTACGGTGAAAGCACGACGCGCCCGCTATTCTCCGCCCGTCTCGATCAATCCGCGGAGCGCGCCCGCGCACTGGCGGTTTCAGAACTTCGGCTGCCCCCGGAGATCGAGGCTACTGAGCTGCGCTTGCAGCTTCCACAGCCTACCGCCGTGCCCGAGAACTACGATCACGCGCGCTCCTGCCTCTCCTACGCGGCCGCGGTATCGAGCGCCAGCGTGCTGCATCCCATCAGCCTGAACTTGCTTCCGCCCGAACAGCGCCGCAGTGCGTCGCGCCTGCGCTACGTTCCCACCGTTGCGCTCGGGACCATCGTTCTATTCCTCGCGATCGCGTCGCTCGCCTATCCCAGATATTCCGACAATCGTTATTTCGAACAGCTGCAGGCGCAAATTCGCACGCTTGATCCGCTAGCGCGCAGGGCCGCTGAAGCGGAACGCCAAACCGCCAACGCACGGAGCAAGGCCCAGACGCTGGACGCATTTCGTCTGCACACGCGCGAAGATCTGGACGCGCTCAACGATCTGACGCATCTGCTTGCAGCGCCCTCGTGGCTCGATTCGATGCAGCTGACCCGAACCTCGATAAGTATCTCTGGTCAAACCCAGCAAGCCGCCGAGCTGATCAAACTGCTGGATGGATCCAGCCACTTCCAAGGTTCTGCGTTCTCGCTGCCGCTGCAAAAAAGCGCCGGTGGTGAGGTCTTCAGCATCCGGACCACCCGCAAGGGAGTGACGCCATGACGATGTCGGATCGCGATCGCCGCGCTCTCGTCATTTTGGGGGCGGCTCTGGTATTGGGCGGATTCATTTATTGGCTCTCGAATTCGTCGCCGTCAACTTCTTCGTCCAGTGCCTCGGTTACCGCTCCTAGCGAAAGCATCGACCGCGCTCAAAGGCGCCTCGCGACCCTGCGCAGACAAGCCGCCACGCTCTCCGGCAAGGAAGCGGTGTTGAAACAGGTGTCGGTTGAACTCGGCGATCGCGAAAAGGGACTCATCCCCGGCGATACCGCCGAGGAAGCGCAGGCGCAGCTTCTGCAAGTGGTGCGGCGCGTGGCGAAAGCACAGACTCCGCCCATTGAGATGAGCCAGGTGGAGCTCGGCCGGCCACGTACGTATGGCACCGCTTACGGAGAAGTGAGCGTGTCCATTACGTTGACCTGCCGCATTGATGAGCTGGTCAATTTTCTCGCGGCGCTGGGCGCGCAACCCGAGCTCGCTTCCACCGAAGAGATCCGTTTCGGCGCATCGCACCCCAAGCAAAAGACTATGCCCATCCGCCTCACCGTCACCGGACTCGTGGCCCGGCGGTTGATCCCGCAGCAGAAGGGGCTGCGTTCGCTTGAGTAAATTGCGCCTTTTGGACCTGGCGCTCCTGATCGTGGCGGGGCTGCTGGGCTGGCAATTGCGCCGCGAGTGGGTGGATTCGCATGCGCGCACGCTGGCATTGCTGCATGGTACGCTGCCTCCGGCGAAGGTGCTTGCCCCGGCGCCGCTCGACAAAGTGGATCCGCTAAGCGCGGCCAGTTATCTCGAGATCGCTCTAAAAAATCTGTTCTCGCAGGATCGCAATCCCAATGTCGTTGTCGATCCTCCCAAGCCGGAGCCTGAAAAGCCGCCGCCCCCATTTCCAGTGGCCCATGGCGTCATGCTGTGGGACGGCGTGCCGCCCACCATCGTGCTCAGCGAAAAGGCGAACGGCGACCAGAGGGGTTATCATCCCGGCGACACCATCGGCCAGTGGAAGCTCGTTGCGCTCGACAACAGTTATGCCGATTTCGAATGGAATGGCAAGGAGTTCAAGAAGCGCATCGACGAGCTGATCGATCGCACTCCGATTCCAGCAGCCTCGCAGCCTGTTGCGTCCAAAGCTGCGCCCGCGGCCGCTGCCCCCGCCGCACAGTCGCTTTCTTCCGGCGCGAAATCGGGTCCGGGAATCGATACTGGCGGAGGCCAAAAAGGCTGCGTGGCCGGTGACGATGCTCCAGCCGGCACCATCGTGGACGGCATGAAGAAGATCGTGATCCCGACTCCGTTCGGAAACAACTGCCACTGGGAATCAGCCAAGTAAGCAAAACGAAAAAGAGGAATCATGAAGACCATCGCACTCACCTTGATCGCCGCGGCCCTCGGCTTGGGACAAACCGCCAGCAGCCAGACGGACTCTTCCGCCAAGAAATCCCAAAGCACGGCTCAAAAACCCAAGACGTCAGCTGCGCAGAAACCCACGGCGGCGCAGAAGGCGAATCCGCCGGTGGTGACCATTCCGGAGGGCGCGAAGCTCGTCGAGCCGAATACCTATCGCTTCACCGACTCGAGCGGAAAGACATGGATGTATCGCCAAACCCCGTTCGGTATTTCGCGCTGGGAAGATTCGCCTGCCGCGGCAACACCGCAACCGGCGCCACAGAGCCAGCCGACCAAAGTTACCGATCTCGGCGATAGCGTACGGTTCGAACGGAAGACGGCCTTTGGGGTTTCGCAATGGGTCCGCAAAAAGACCGAGTTGACTGACGAGGAAAAAGCGCTGGTCGACAAGGATTCCACTCAGCCGCACCCGGCGGAGCAAAAATAGTGTCCTTTTCCCTATCCAATCGGCTCCGTGGCGCGATGGCGGCAACGGTTCTGTTGCTCGCACCCCTGGCGCTCGCTCAGCAGCAGGCACAGCAGCAACAGCCGCCGCAGCAACCTCTGCCGCGAGTTCTTCCCGTGGTGCCCGGATTCAGTCCTACTCCATTTCCGTCGCAAAGCCGGAATCCGGACGATAACCCAACTCCTGCCGCGCCTAATGCTCCCAACGCTCCCGTTCGGACGGCTACGCCCGCCGGACCGCCCACTGTTTACGGCGGACTCTCGCTGAACAACGCTTCCCTCACCGAGGTGATCGACCTGCTGGCCCGCCAGCTCCACATCAACTACATCCTCGATCCGCGCGTCAAGGGCGGCGTCATCCTGAATACGTACGGCGAAACCAAGGATATCGACACCCGTTCGCTGCTCGAAACAATTCTGCGCATCAACGGATTCGGCATGGTCAAGCAAGGCGACCTGTATCGCATCGTGCCGCTGGCCGATATCTCGCATCTCCCCATACCGCCCGAAACCAAAACCGATTCCGCCAGCATTCCCAACGACGACACAACCATGCTCAATCTCGTCTTCTTGAAGTACGTCACAGCCGACGAGTTGGTCAAAGTCCTGGAGCCGTTCGAAGGAGAAAACGCGCGCATCTACACTTATGCCGCTGCCAATCTGCTGCTGATGCTCGATAGCCGCAGAAACATGCGCCGCCTGATGGACTTGATCGCGATGTTCGACAGCGATCAGATCGCCAACAAGCGCGTGCACGTGTTTCCGGTGAAGTACGGGCGGCCCTCCGATATCTCCAAAGAGCTCGATAACATCGTCAAGTCCATCGCGCTGTCCGACAAGAATTCGCCGATCAAGTTCCTGCCCATCGACCGCATCAACACCATCATTGCGGTGGCGCCCAATCCGGGCGCGTTCACGGAAGTGGAAACCTGGCTCGAAAAGCTGGACATTCCCATCAAAGCATCGGCGGGCGGAATCAAGGATTACGTTTATCGCGTTCATTACGGCGACGCCAACACCATGGCCTGCTCCATTCAGGCGCTCTATGGCCAGCTTTCCAGTTATGGGGATCCTTATGGTGGCGGCCCACAAAGCTCGATCATGCAGTGCATGCGAATGAGCTCGTTGAACGGGGTCGGCGGCGGGGCCGGCGGTGGGTTTGGCGCCGGGTCATTCGGTGGTGGCGGCGCGTTTGGTGGCGGCGGTGGATTCGGTGGTGGTGGTCTTTACGGAGGGGGGGGGGGTTACGGCGGAGGCTTTGGCGGTGGGGGCTACGGTGGAGGCTTTGGTGGCGGTGGCTATGGCGCAGGCGGTGGCTACGGAGCGGGCGGAGGATATGGCAGTCCATTCGGCGGCGCGGCTGCCACCAATGGCGCAAATGGGGCCGCTCCACTTCCAGGCGCCGCGGCTGGCGATCTCACCGGCCAGTATCTGGGCAACGTTACGGGGGGCCCAGTGCGGGGTCCGCGCGTCATCGCCAACCCGATGAACAACACCTTGCTCATTCAGTCTACTGCGCAGGAGTACGAAAGCATTGAGCAGTTAATCAAGGAACTGGACGTCCCGCCTCGCCAGGTTCTCATCGAAGCGAAGATTTATTCCGTCGATTTGAGCACGGCCGTCTCCAGCGGAATCACGGCCGCGTTGCAGTCCAAGACGGCATCCGGCTCGGTCGGCAGCACGGCGGCGTCATTCATGGGGAGCCTCATTGCCACCGGAAACCCCGCCACCACCACCTTATCCGCAGCCATGCTGGTCGGCAAAAGCCGTGAACTGCTAGGCACCGTGACTTTGATGGAAGGGCAGAGTAAGGCCAAGGTTCTTTCCGCTCCCGCGGTGATCGCCACCGACAGCATTCCCGCCTCCATCAGCGTTGGCACCACGGTGCCTGCCCAGTCGAGTTCTACTGCAAGCGGAATCACGGGCGCCACCACCACGGGTATCTCGAACGTAGCCACTGGAATCGGGCTCAGCATCGTCGCGCGCGTTACCCCCAGTGGAATCGTCACGATGGTCATCAATCAAAACGTAAGCGATCCGCAAGCGACAACAAGCTCAGGCTCGGGAAGCACTATCAATTCCCCATCCTTTGCAACCAAGTCCATAACCACTCAGGTGACGGTACAGGATGGGGATACCATCGCTATTGGCGGGCAGATCCAGGAAAGCACGAGTGTCATCCTTTCCGGACTCCCCTACCTGGATCGAATTCCGTTTGTCGGCGCACTGTTTGGCTCTAGGTCCTACAGTAAAGAACGCACCGAGTTGATCATTTTCATTACCCCACACGTGATCTATGACTCGAACCAGATGATGGATGCGACCGAAGAGTTGAAGGACAAACTCAGGGATCTCCGCAAGGACGTGAAGGAATAAAGGTGGGGAGGCGTAGTCTCGGCCGGAAACCGTAAGCCAGCAGTAAGTTCAAGAAACCAATGGAGCCGTTTGTCGCCGCAGGCTGCTAAAAATCGCCCAATAACCCCACTTACTCCCCATTCGAGAGCCGTCTTTTGCCATTGGCTGTAAATGATTGACTTAGCAAGTAGGTTGTGATTTAATGGACCGCTGATCCACTTTGAGTTAGGGAACCAGCGGGTTGTCAGATCAACACTTTACGCTTGACTTGTTCCGGCAGGTAGTGTTATGAATGATTGACTGCGTCCGAACAGGTTTGGCGGCATTCATTCTTTGACGCATGAATCCCGCGAGCACAAAGAAGATACGAGAAGTCTTTAAAAAAGCAAGTTGAGCTAGATGGAGACAATGAAGCAAGATCGAGCAAGCAAGGCAGCAGCGGCCGCTAGGCGTCTGATGGCGCTAGGTTTGATCGGCTGAGATTTCAAAATCTTCATGACGAGCGTTTACTCGAGGCTCAGGTTGAAAAAGAGAACTTCCATCAATTCAATTTCAGATTTTCACAAGGAGAAGGAAATGGCAGATTTTCGCAAATGGCTTTTGGCGCTTGCTGCGGTGGCCGTGCTGCTTTGTTTCGGTAGCTCGACTGCTTTCGCGCAGGGAGCGTTCACTTGTAACACTACCGGCGCCTCGCCGAACATCGTTCGGTCAGAGGGCGTCGCGGAGTTGGTGGGCGACGTGATTCTCAATTGCACCGGCGGTACGCCGACGAAGGCTGGGAAAGAAATTCCCCTGTCCAACGTGCAGGTTTCACTCAACACCAACATCACCAGCCGCATCGTCCAGGCTTCATCCAATGTTTCTGAGGCGCTGTTGCTGATTGACGAACCTTACCCGAGCGCGAATGGAGTTGCGCCGCAAAGTCCCACTGCTGCACAGCAGGGCCCTTCGGCCAGCCCGACCGTTCCTCCGGTATTTGGTCCCCCTTTTGTTCCACCGACCTACGGTAACGCGACCACTCAGCAGGCTTGTTTGGCCAACAACAACACCAACTGCCAAATTATCAGCGTTGGCGTTGGCACCGGGTCGCTTGGCTCATATAGTGGTGTAACCGATCAATTTACGCCTGGACCGCACTTCAACATATTCCAGGGCGTTCAGGCCAATACCAGCACCCTCTCCTGGCAAGGTGTGCCGATCGACGCTCCCGGAACCGCCGGCATCCGCACGATCCGCATCACGAACATTCGCGCGAACGCCTGCTTGCTGGGTGTTTCCTCCACCTTCATCCCGACGCAGATCACGGCTATCATCGGCGTCAACGGTGGTGCAACTATCATTATCAACAACCCCAGCCAAGTTGTCGGCCAAGCGCAACAGGGTCTCCTCACCGCGCTCCACACCGATAGCTATGTGCAGTGCGACAACCTGAATCCGTTCCTCTTAGAAAGCATGAGTGGTTCGACGGAAACCATAGGAAATCCGAGCGGTATTACGGGATTAAACTCACCGGCTACCGCAGCGGTTACGGAGGGCTTCGCATATTCCTTCAAGCCGCGAAATTACAACCAGATATTATCTGGCCTCGGATTGGCTGGAATGGCGGGAACTGCAGATCCTGATTCAGACATTGGTCTCCAGAACATACCCGGATTCACGTATCGAACGGAATCGGGCTTCATTCCTGGTCCCGCGGTCGCGGTACCCGGAGGCGGCTATGTTCCTGGAACTGGGACGGTCGGCACGGTCGGTTTGGCCACGCAAGGCACGGAAATCTCCTTCGCCTTCGCGGGTGTTCAGACTGGCGTTAGCCTCTTCGTTCCCGGTGCCATCACGCTGACCGGAAACTACGGCGCCGGCACGCCTGCCGGTTTTGCTGTTCTGATCGGCGGCGACGGCGGTTTCGATCTGAACCAAGTAACCATCAGCGGAAGCACCGCTGTGGCCACTTACGAGATCCTGTACTCCGATCCGAGCGTCACAGAGACGATGTCTTTGTTCGCTGCGGCGGCGTATATCTCGAATACGGGTCAGAACATTCCGGCGCCTGGCGTCGCGACGGTCGCGGTTAACTTCGCGCCGTTGTCCACGTCTCCCACGGCTTCGGCATCGGCGCCCATCCCGCGCTTCTGCCAGCCCTACACCCCGGCCAACCTGTTCACGATCAACTCGTGCAACTGCAACCTGCTGTTCCCGTTCGTTACCAACCAGTTCGGCTTCGACACTGGCGTAGCGATCGCCAATACGACAGCGGATACGCTTAACGGTGTTACCCCGCAACAGGGCACCGTCACTTTGACCTACTACGGAACCACGACCGGCGGTGGCGCAGCGCCTCCGACAGCGGTCACGACGTCAGACGTTGCCTCTGGCTCGGAACTGGTCTTCACGCTCAGCAGTGGTGGAAACTACGGAATTCCGGCGACCCCGGGCTTCGAAGGCTACATCATCGCTCGTGCGAACTTCCAATACTGCCATGGCTTCGCTTTCATCAGCGACGCCGGTGCGCAGAAACTGGCCGAAGGTTACCTCGCAATTCAGCTTGATCTACCAGGCTTGAATCGCACGGGTGTCCCCGGCGAGAACGAAGGCCACTAAACCTGACGTCAGTCAGCTAGCGAGAAAGGGGAGCTTCGGCTCCCCTTTTTCTTTTGCAGCACAGTGGTTTCACCGCCCTAATCCCCACTTGCAAACTCCAGCGCCTGTGATAGTCTGTAACTTACCCCGCGTCAAAGCCACTCGAATTGTGCACGGTTTGTGTACTGATCGATCCATAAAGAGGTCTTGGTAATGTCCCACAGGATTCTAAGAACGTCAGCGGTCTGTCTTATCATGGCGGCTTCGTCCGCCCTCTATGCGCAGCGCGTCTTCGTGTCGCCAGGCGCCGGTCAGGCCAGCGAGAATATCGAGGTTCTCACCACCCCTCCCCTTACCAATATCACTGGATTTCAGACAGGCGCGGGTGTCTTCAAAGTTCTCGGTTTGCCGGACGGCAGCAAGTTTTATGCGATCGGCAGCTCCTCCAGCCAGACGGTCACCAAGGTCGACAGTGCCTTCCAACTCCCTGAAGCCATCGCTGCCTATCAGCAGCCGGCCACTGCCGCCATCCTTACCCCGGACGGTACGCGCCTCGCTGTAGCGGCAGGTACTTTGCATATTTTCGATACCTCGACCGACCTGGAATTGGTCCCCGGCGGCATCAATGCAGGCGCCGGAGTCACGATCAGCGACGTCGCTGTCAGCCTCGACGGAAAAATGTTCTACACCCTCGGAACCAGCAACGGCACTACACAAATCAATGCGATCGAGGTGGCAGGCAATCTTGTCACCGGCACCATGGGGTTCCGCGGCACTGCCAATTCCATTTCCGTAGGGCCTAACGGTCTGGTATATGTCACTCTGGCGAGTGAAATCATCGATATCAATCCCAATACCTTCACTCAGAACCCGGCCGGGCCGATCGCCATTAACGGCACTCCAGGGCGGCCGGCCTTCACCACCGATGGCCAATACGCGCTGTTTAGCAACCAGACGCCGAACACCGGCTCGTCGTTGATCCTGGTTTCGCTTGCCAGCCGAACTGTTGCGGCAACCACGCCGAGCCTGGAAATCGCCCTGGATACATTACTGGTAACAGGGACAAATTCGATCCTGGGCTACGCCAGTTCCACACAAACGGCTTATCAAATTACCATTGGCGTGGGTGGAGCTCTGAGCATATCGTTGTTCAACGTTCCCAGCATGAGCTCTCCTGGAGCGTTTGCAATCTCCAACGAGGTGCCCACCAACGGCGTGCCATACGTCAATTCGCTCTACGCCGCCGGCCTGGTCGGCACCAATAACGCGGTGGAACAGCTAAACCCGCAAGGCGGCCAAGAGAAGGGTATCGCTACCATCCCATCCGCTGTTCCGGCCGGAGCCTTGTCGTTCACGCGTTCCGCCATGACCAACGAACAGCCGATCATACTTCTGCAGTACGGCGGTGGACAGACCCTGGCGCCTAGCACAACCTCGCTCCCGGTCGTTGTTCGAGTACTGGACACCAATGCCTTGCCCATCAGCGGTGTGCCCGTAAATTTCACCGCGAGTGGGCCCGGAGCCAGCGTGTCGCCGGCCTCGGTGGTTACCACTTCCACCGGCTACGCAGTCACTTATCTCAATAGCGGCGCAACTGCCGGCGCAGCACAAATCACCGCAACCGCGGGCACCAAAACTGCGATCTTCGACTTCACCGTAAGCAGCACAACCGCCAGCAGCCCGCAAGGGTTGACGTTCGTCGCGGGGCAAGGACAGATACTCCCGGCTGGAGACGGCAGCAACACCCAGGTAGGATCGCCGCTCTCGGTGATGGTGAGCGATCAAAATGGCAATCCAGTTCCGAATACGCCGGTGACATTCCTGGTCACATCCGGTGGAGCGACTCTCACAGCGGGTGGCCTAGGCGGATCCCAGCAGGTGGCCACCACCGACGCCGATGGGGTTGCCTCGGTAAACTTCAGCACGCCACAATTGACGGGAAACGACCTAAGCCGCGACTTCGGTCAAATACAGGTGGTTGCGAGCGCGACGGGCACAAACACTCTTACATTCACCATCACGACCTACCCCAACTTCCCGAACAGTTTGGCCCCATCCATCCAGCAATTGCAGCCGCAAATCAGTACGCCGATCACCGCCCAAGTCAATCAAACCATTCCGGGCGCGATCCTCTACCAGGTGGTGTCCGCGGCAGGTGTTCCGATTCCCAACGTGGGCGTTAATCTCAACACAGCGAACCTCAATCCCACGCTTTACCCAACCGCGACGTGCGCCAATCCCACAGGCACCGGGGTGCTTTCGGATGGAACTGGGACGATCACCTGCAACCTGGTGGTCGGTCCTCATACCGGCGTAACCAACGTCGTCGCCAATATTGGATATTCCACCAACCTGCCCCCATTCCGACTGACCGTCAATCCCGGCCCGCCGGCTACCGTGACGCTGCTCCAAGGCAACAATCAAACCGGCGTTCCCGGTGCGACGCTCGCGACGCCGCTGGTCGTTCAGGTGGTGGATTCGGGTGGAAATGCTTTGGTGGGGGCATCCGTATCCTGGCAGGTTACGCAGGGCGCTGCCACGCTAACGCAATTGATTTCGGTTACCGATTCCAACGGCCACGCCTCGGCTGTGGTCATCCTGGGCGCGACTGCCGGTCCGGTCCAGGTGACCGCCACGTCCGGCACCGCGGTGGGCACGTTCAATTTGGCCACACTGGTCCTCTCCTCAGCACTTCAAAAAGTCTCGGGCGACGGCCAATCTCAGACCATCAATACCGCCTTTACGTCGCCCTTGGTGGTTGAAGTTACAGGCAGCGCTGGAACCGGCGTGGCCGGCGCGATCGTGAACTTCCAGGTGACTTCGGGCAGCGCCACCGTCAACAACCCAACTGGAACCAGCGGGTCGAATGGCCAGGTATCCACCACGGTTCAGGCCGGCGGCACGCCGGGCCCGGTCACCATCACCGCCACTACCTCGACCTTCAGCGTCACTTTCACGCTTACCGTACGGCCCAATGGCCCCACCAATCTCGCGATTGTCAACGGAGCGAGCTTCCAGGCGGGGAACGGAATATCACCGGGCGGAATCGCCGTAGTGACGGGTTTCGGAATTCTTCCCGGGGTCCAGGGATTAGTGACTGCCAACAACATTGTCGGTCCCCTCCCAACCAGCCTACAGGGCGTGAGCATCACTTTCGCGGGAGTGGCGGCGCCCATCTACTACGTCATGAATTCCGAAAACACGGAACAAGTCGCCGTCCAAGTCCCGTTCGAAGCCCTGCCCGTAGGGACCACCACGGTAACCACTGTGGACGTTGTCGTGACATCGTCCGCCGGCAGTTCAGCCACCATCAGCGTACCCATTAAGCCCTTCGCGCCAGGAATTTTCTCCACTACCACCGGGACCCAAACCTACGCCGTGGCGCAACGCCCGGATGGAAGTTATGTGAGCCCGACTAATCCCGCCCAGCTTGGCGAGGACATCACGGTGTACGTTACTGGATTGGGGCAGGTATCACCCGCCACCACCACGGGTTCGGCCGGCATACCCGGACAGGCCGTGGTCGCGCCGCTGCTCATTGGGCTAAACAATGGCGGCGTACCGCTGATTTCAGCCAACTACGCGCCAGGGCTGACGGGAGTATATGCGGTAACCTTCCATGTTCCCGCGGTAACCGCCACTGGCGCAGCGCAGCCGCTCGCCGTAATTGCGTATGATTCGGCCGGCAATTTGTACTTCTCGCAAGGGATTTCGATCCCGGTGCAGTAAACGTCAGCCGACTAAGATCGATCCAGCCGGCGGATTGGCTGCATTGTACGGGGCGAAGCCGGGCGCATTTAGGCCTGGCGCCTCTGTCACGTTCGCCTGCGTCGCCGAAGGCACCCAGGTGTATCCGGCAGTCTCGCGTAGTTGCGTGGTAATGCCGGCATCCCATCCCCAGACCATCACAGGAACGTCGATGGAGTAGCCTTGCGAAGCGAGCTGGGATGCCAGCTGTTCGCGCTGTGATTCACTGGGCATGTTACGCAGCGCCTGTACGGCGGCCGGCTGCTGGGCCCAATACTCGTTGTCGGCCGTACTTGGGGCGTACCATTGCGTCGGCGCTACAGCTGGCGCAGGGGTGGCAGATGCGATTTCGGTCGGCGGAATGAGCCCGCTTAATCCGGTTGGAGTGGCAGGATTTTGTCCCGTGACGGAGGGTTGGCTCCCGGATGCGCTCGAGGTCACTAACGACGAATTCGGGTCCGCCGTCAAACCGGACAGCGTCTGTGCAAACGAGCTCTGCGATGCCGCTGCAAGCGCTTGAGCATTAGCCGTTAACCCCCTGGAGCAAGTCGAAGATGTTTTTGCATTGTGGTGGGAACTGAGGAGATTCGTTGAGAAATCAATCATGCCGTGCCAGGCCTCCACGAGAGACGAAGCACGGCAAAGGCCATGAGGCCGCGGGTTAAAACGCGACCAGATCTCTACTAGACCAGATCTCTACTACTGGGCAGGTGCCGGAACTTTATGGTAGGTCACGGGACCAGCCGGACCAAAATAGATGGAGATATTGAAAATCTGGCCAGTTGGAATCACGTGCAGCGCAACGAATGGCGTCCCCTTGATTTTCTTGGCGCAGTCTATGCAGGCAATATCAGTCGATTCCAGGTTGTATTCGAACGTGAGGGTCGTATCCTCGTTGGCAATCAGCGTGCTCTTGCCGAGGGTAGTCTTGAGGCCCGGTATTGCCAGCTGATCCATTTCGAGCTTGATCTCGCCGGGCATCCCGTTATGAATCTGAATCACATCGTGCGAAGTTTGATCCGGTAGCAGATGCACGCTCTTCTTATCCAGGGTGATCTTCGAAAGGATGTTTTTCGCGGCGCCCTGCATATCGCGTGGGATGGCCGTGGCCTTCGCCATCTCCTCTTCGCTAGGAACGGGGATAAAGCCGGTGGGTGAGAACGGGAAGGGAGCCTGCGTCGGCCTTACATAGAACCAAAACCATTTGTCATCGACCACCTTCCAGGTGCTGGTAATCGGGAATGTCGTCGGAGTGCGTACACCGTGCCAAACCCAGTCGGTCTTGCAGCTTTCAAGCACCGTGGCCTTCTTGAAATTTTCGGAATAACGGATCTTTAGCGTCTCACAGGATTTGTATTGATCTTTGTCCGCGACCAAAAAAGCATCCTGGGAATCGTCAGCCACCAGGTTGTAGGCGTCCTTGAATTTTCCCGCCATGAAAGCCTGATAGTACTGGCCGACGCGAGCGCGCAGAGCTTCTTCGACCGCTGGCGGAGCCTTATCGTCTTGATCCGCCGGGTTCTGGGCCAGCCCCAGGAATCCAAAAACCAGCAATAGTGACGAGAGAGTGATGGTCCGCATAAGTGGCTGAAACTCTCCTTTAGGATATCAATTCGGCGCGTAGCCGGCGCGCCCTGTTTGCCCGGAAGTGTTTGGCTGGGAGGCAGGGACTCGAACCCCGATACGCAGATCCAGAGTCTGCAGTCTTACCATTAGACGACCTCCCAGCAGGAGCCCTTAGCGCGAATCGTGCACCAGGGTGTCGCAACTATTCTAGCATCGGAGGCTCGCGGGCTAAGTGCTCTTCCGAGCGGCGGTCTTCTTGGCATGCGGCCGCTTGGCAGCCGGCCGCGGCGAGCGCTTCTTCGAGATCCGGGGTTTCGAATGATCGCCACCCAGGTACGTTCGCCAGCGTTTCAGTGTCCCCTCGGAATCGAAGGCGCGCCATTCGTGCCGCAGGTCCTTCACTTTCTTCTTCAATTCCTCGCGGATTTGGCTTTGGAGCACACGATCGCCATTCACCACCCGCTCAATGGCCTGATGATCGCTGACTTTCCCCAGCGCGCTCTGCAACGACCGTAGAGCATTTAAGTAACGATCCAATTGCGGGCCGTAAACGGGCCGAAACAACTCCAGCGTGTAGCGGAAGCGCTTGGTTTGCAAACGGAACCCATGCAATTCCTCCGGCGGCCTCTTCTCGCTGACGGCGTCGCGGCCGGCCTGAAAGTATTTCCGAGCCATCTTGGGCAGCACCTCCCGAGCGTTCTGGGCGACGCTCTGAGAGGGCTTGAGTTTCATACGCCGCGGAGTGACAATCCACTCCGCCATTTCGCCGAGAAATCCCGTGCGCTCCAGCGGCGCAACATTTCAGAAAACTGGCGCTGGTAGGTCCCGCGCTCTTTTTCCAGCCGAGGGCGGTGGGCGACGTGGCCGGTTTCCGCCAGGAACTCGAGCGTGATGTCGCGGTCCCGGATATCCGAAGTAACCCGCATCACTCGTTTCAGCATTCTGCGAATCTTCTTCACTTCCCATTTGGGAAAGAAATCGGCAAACAGTTCGAGGCCCTGCGAAAAGCGCCGCACGCTGACTCGCAGATCGTGAATTTCATCCGCACCAGGCTTCTTTGTGGCACGATGCACTTGATAGGCGAGCCTCGTCAGCAAGCTGTTCATCTGCTCGACTGCGTAGTCGTGAATGCTGGCTTTGCTGGTCACGGCCGCACCTTCGTCAACTGAAGCTGCATTTGATACGCGTCGCGAAAGGTGTCGGCCACGCGTTCCACGGCCCAGACTTCCAGGTCCGGATCGGGGTTGGAATCGAGGGCCAGTGTCACGGTTCCGTTACGAAGCTGCACTTGCAGATCGCCGATGCGCTGCTCGTGGCTGCGGTCCAGACTGTCGGCGATGCGCAGTAGGGGAACCAGCATGTTGATGGCGCGACGGGCCTCCGGTTCGATGGTTTGGAAGGGGGAATGCCTGGGGGTGGGCATAGACTTCCTATGATACCGGCATAGCAGGGCGATCATCTGGCGCTCGGTGTCGGTGAAGCCGGGCAGGTCGGAATGCGCAACCAGATAATAGGAGTGTTTGTGATGGCTGGTGTCGCTGACGAAATGCCCGATGTCGTGCAGGTAAGCCGCCGCTTCCAGCAGTTTTCCGAGCGCTGGCGCCAGCCTGTGCAAGGGCTGCAACGATTGAAACAGCCGGTGCGCCAGATCGGCGACCTTACGCGCATGCGAGAGCTGAACGCCGTAGCGCCGCGCCATCTGTTCCACTGATCGGCGCTGGTCCCGGCTGAGCATACTCAGCTCCCGCCCGACGCCACGGGCCGTGAGGTCGGCGATGATTCCGTCGCGCACGCCGGCCGCCGAATAGTGCAACGCAGGCTGGTGGAACAGTTCGAGCAAACGCCCGAAAACGGCCGCGCCCGCTACGATCAGCTCCGCGCGATTGGGGCCAATGCCTTGAATCTTGCGGCGTCCGTTCATATCGCGCATCGACACTTCGCGATAGAATCTTCGGATCTGGGCGGCCGATGCTTTCAGCCGGTCCGCTTCGTCGCGCCGCGAACGGGCTACGCGATTTACCGCGCACACAATGGCCGCCGCGGTGGCTGAAGTCGCGATGGCGCGATCGAAGGGTCCGGGGCCAATTTTAGTCAATGGCCCGGAGAGCTTTTCCTCGATGTACTCGTTCAGGCGATGCAGATCGATAGGCGCCGGCGGATCGGTCCGCAGGAAAACTTCGGTCAGGCGAACGGCGCCCAGGGGCTTCGAGAAAGCCTCCGACAACACGCCATGATCGGATAGAATCACCTCCGCGCTGCCGCCGCCCACGTCGATCATCAGCACGCGCTTACCGGTCTGCGGCCAACGAGCCTGCACGCCCAGGTGGATGAGCCGTGCTTCTTCCTGCCCTGAAATGATTTCGATGGGCGCACCCAATGCTTTGGAAGCGCGATCCAGAAACTCCTGCTGATTGCTCGCGTCCCGCACGGCGCTGGTGGCCACCGCACGCACGCCGATGACATCCAGCTTTTGATAGATCTGGGCCATGCGCGCCAGGTTTTCGCACACAAATTCGAGAGCGTCGGCGGTGATGCGTCCGTCGTTAAACACGCCCGCGCCCAGGCGCGTCACTTGCCGTTCCGCAGCCAGGATTTTCGTAGCCATACCGTCGCCGGTTTCGGCGGCTTGCATGCGGATCGAGTTGCTGCCAATGTCGATGGCGGCGTATCGCGGCATAATCCCATAGTATCGTGGGCTCCGCCGCCTTCCGCCCAAAATTCATCAAACCGTTATAATGTTCTTTCGCCTCCCCCTATGCCCTTGCTGGTTCCGAATCGTCATCGCGGCAAGCTGATTGTCGTGGAGGGGATTGATGGGTCCGGAAAATCCACACAGCTCGCGCTGCTGAGCCAGTGGCTGCAGGCGCAATGCATCGCCGTCGCATTCAGCGAGTGGAACTCGTCGCCATTGGTGCGCGAAACAACCAAGCGCGGCAAGAAGAAAAACATGTTCACGCCGGTGACGTTCAGCCTGATCCACGCCACCGATTTCGCCGACCGCCTGGAGCGCTACATCGTGCCGCTGGTGAAAGCCGGCGCCGTGGTTTGCGCCGATCGCTATGCGTACACCGCATTCGCGCGCGATGTGGTGCGCGGCGTGAGCCGGCGATGGGTGCGCAATTTGTACCGCTTCGCTCTGCGGCCCAATCTCGCCTTCTACTTTCGGGTGCCGCTGGAGGTGGCAATCGGGCGCATTTTGGGCGGGCGGAATGCGATCAAATATTACGAAGCCGGCATGGACATGGGGCTGAGCCGCAATGTCGAAGAGAGCTTCCGGATTTTCCAGGGGCGCATTCTCGACGAGTACGAGGCGATGATACACGAAGTGGGTTTTCATGTGATCGACGCCACCGGATCCATCGAGGAGCAACAGCAGCAGATGCGCGACATCGTGATGCGGGAACTGGGCGAGAGCTTGCGCAAAGGCGTGATGCGGGCGTCGCGAGGAGATTTTGATGCTGCTCAAGCAGCCACTCGAATTCTATAGCGAGTCGTTGGCGGGTGTCGATCGCCGTGAGCTGCAAGGGAAGCTGATTGTGATCGAAGGTCCCGATTCGGTGGGCCGGTCGACACAAGTGGCGCGGTTACGCACGTGGCTGGAGCATCAAGGGCACGCCGTGCTCGACACCGGTCTCGCGCGGGGGGCGCTGGCGGGGAAGGGAATCTCACAGGCCAAAGAAGGCAACACACTGGGACCGATCACGATGACGCTGTTCTATGCGACGGATTTTGCCGATCGCCTGGAGAACGAGATCGTACCCGCGCTGCGGGCCGGCTTTGTGGTGCTGACCGATCGCTACATTTATTCGCTGATGGCGCGGGCCATCGCACGCGGCGAGGATCGGGCTTGGATCGAACGCGTGGCAAGCTTCGCGCTGGTGCCGCACGCCATTTACTATTTGCGAGCCGAGGTTCGCGACCTGGTACCGCGCGTGGTGCTGGGACGCGGCGCGTTCGACCATTGGGAAAGCGGCATGGACATGCGTTTTGGCGCCGACATGCACGACAGTTTCGTCAAGTATCAATCGCGCGTGATCAGCGCGCTCGACCGAATGGCTAAGCGCCACAATTTCGTCGTCGTTGATGCGACCAAGACGCCCGATCAGATTTTCCGCGAGCTGCAGCGATCGATTAGCAAGCTATTTTAGTGCGGACGCTTTTCACCGGGGAGTGAGGCTGTAAACGAGGATCAGTAACACCACGGACGTAAGCGCGACATACGTGCCATCGCGCTCCAGTCCAAAGCCGACGAGCGAAAACGCTACGCGCGCGATTGGCGTCAGGATCAGAAGCAGAAGCCCGAGCTGGATGATGGCGCGGCAGTCCGACGGCCCGGTCGCCTGGATCACTCCAGAAATGCTGCGATACGCGGCTTGGGTTCCGTGGAACACACGATACTCCGGCTGCTCGTGCCCGTGTTTGGAAAGAAAACAGATTCCTCCCAGCAGGACCACTAAAGCCGAGAGCGTCACCCCGGTCCGCAGCAGCACGCTGATGATCACTTCGAGGCGCCGATCGTTCATTAGAGTTTTCCCCGCGCGCCGGTGACGATCATCTCAATCGCCATCACTCCAACGACACCGGCAAAGATCCAGCGCAGCGCCTGGACCTTGGCACCGATGAGCTGCCGCGCGCCGATCAACGAGCCTGCCAGCACGCCCAGCATCACAGGCATTGCCAGTCCCGGTTCGATATAGCCTCGGCTCAAGTAAATGCCGGCACTAGCTGCCGCTGTGACGCCGATCATGAAATTGCTGGTGGTTGTCGAAACTTTGAACGGCACGTGCATGGCTTGATCCATGGCGATTACCTTGAGCGCACCGGAGCCGATGCCGAGCAATCCGGACAGGGTGCCTGCGCCGAACATCATCCCGAAGCCGGTTTTGACATGGTCCACCTGATATTCGCAAGGGCCCTCGGGCGACGGATAAGCCCCGTTCAGTTTCAGGCGCTGCGCGAGAGCGTCCGATTTGTGGCTGGTTCCGCCATGCGAGGCGCCACGGCTGGATTGCCACGCCGCATGCAGCAGAACCGCGCCGAAGATGATCGAAAGAATCGAAGTCGGAGCACGCGTCGCGAGGTATGCTCCGAACAGCGCGCCCAAGGTGGTCGCAATCTCCAGAAACATTCCGATGCGGATGTTCGAGTAACCTTCGCGGACAAACGCCGCTGCTGCGCCCGATGACGTCGCGATTACCGATACCAGGCTCGCGCCGATGGCGTATCGAATATCCACGCCCAACAACACAGTCAATGCTGGAGTGACGACCACGCCTCCGCCCAGCCCCGTAAGCGCACCCAGGCATCCCGCCACCGCCGAGATGCCGAACACCAGCGGCGTGAATTCGAGATTGGTCATCTACACCGGATGATATCGGTTATTGCGACGGTCCGTGATGGAATACCTTGCGCTTAAAGTCCGGCCAAAATTCGTCAAACGTGTTGTTGCCGAAGCGGCCCAGAAATCCGAACCCGGTGCGAATGGCCGCGCGATCGGCGCTGTCGTCGCCCGCAGGGCGCCAGGCGTTCGACAGAAAATTGCTGCCAGGGATAGCGACAAAGCGGGCATAGGCAAGCATCGGTTTGCCGTCACGGTCCTCCGCCATGAAGGTCATTTTCGCGGCATGACCGATTCGGTGACCAAAAGACGCCCCGCCGTCACGTATGTAACGCGGATCCTCGCCCCAAATGGCGCCTAGCCCTGCTTCCATCGTGTTGCTGACCAGGTTTCCGGCAACGCTTTGGCCCAAGCGGTCCCCAAAACCCTGCCAGTGCGTACCGTATGTCTTCGGGCTGTTGAACAGAGTGCCCCATCCGGCGCCAAATAGTTCGCCGGCCAAGCCTTCCGGACCGATCGTGCCTTTGGCAATCCATTGGATACGCTGCTGGGCGCTGATCGGCTGACGCGCGTCGCTGCTGCTGGACGAAGATGCGTCGAACCCAGAATCCGGTACTGCCGCCGATGCCACGGTGCCGGGCATCACCTTCTGGGCCATTACGACCGAGGCCAATAACAAAAACAAACTAGCCACTCTGGGAATCATCTGCGTCCTCCGACGGGAAACCTATAGCAGATCGTGGTCCATCGCGAATTTGCACCGGCGGGCAATTTCCCCAGCGTGATCGGAATGCCCGAAATTCGCTATTGTTAGACCAGAATGCCGGACTGGCTCAGCGTCCACGAACCCACCTTAGTGAACACCATCGGGCACTGCGGCGGAGCTGTCATTTTTGGGATGCTGCTGTACTTTTTTCTAGTGAACTGGCGGCGGGGGCACGATGAACGAGCCAGGCTGCCGGTTTTAGCCGCGGGGCTGGCGTTCCTTTGGAACATCGGTTCACTGATCGCCCTCGGGACCGGACCGCGGGGTGGGAGGGCGTCCGACATCATTGTCGCGGCCAGCTTTTCGGTCCTGAGCCTGCTGCCGGCGGTACTCTTGCATATTTCACTGGAGTCCCAGCACCGGCCCATCTGGATCGGCGGGTACGGAGTCAGCTGCAGCGCCATTGTTCTCCACATCGCCGATCTGGTCACGGGGCGTCCGTCGTTCCACTTTGCGGCGTTGCTGGTGGTTACCCTAGGATTCGCCGCGCTGACAATCGTTTCCGTAGTAGTCGAACTGCGGCAGAAGAATCGAGCGGCGACGTCGCGGCTGGTGGGTGCGATGGTCCTGTTCCTGTTCGCCATTTCGTTCGCTCATTTTGGAGCGGAGCACGGACATCAGGCGTGGTCCAAGGAAATCGCGCTGCATCACGCCGGCATTCCCCTGGCTCTGTTCGTCCTGCTGCAGAACTATCGATTTCTTCTGCTGGATGCCTTCCTGCGATTCGTAGTGAATGCGACGCTTGCGGCGGCGGCGGCGCTAGCGACAATTCGGATCGTGGAATCGGCGGACTACGGTGCATTACGCACGCATCCCTTCGATGCGGGGCTGCTGTTCGCAGGCGCCTGCCTGCTGCTCACGCTGTTCGTTTATGTGCGAAATCGGGTCCAAAGCTGGCTGACGAGCGTGGTCTTCCTGCGGTCGAATGTGGACGAGGCGCTGGAGCAACTGGTTCGATTGGTGCGCGCCTCGCCCGATGAATCCGTCTACCTGCCGGCCGCCGCCGAAGTGATCGCCGGGTTCGTACGGGCCACGCGGTTTGAATTGCGGGACCGCGCGCGGCAGGGTGAAGCCGAGCAGGCGGTGGTTCCTCTGCGCTTTTCACGCGGCGATGCCCGGTATTTGTTGCTGGGTCCGCGCGAGGGCGGGCGGCGATATTTGAGCGAAGATCTCGCGGCTTTGCTGCGGCTGGGCGCGGCTGTGGTGGAGCATGTGGAGCAATTGCGCGGGATCCAGATGCAAGGTCTGGTGACACAAGCGGAGTTGAAGGCGTTGCAGGCGCAAATCAATCCTCACTTTTTCTTTAACGCGCTAAACACTCTGTATGGAACCATCGATCGCGGTAACGCCGAGGCTCGGCGGCTGGTATTGAATTTGTCGGATGTGTTTCGCTACCTCTTGCGATCCGACCGGACGCTGATCGAGATCGAGGAGGAACTGCGCATTGTTCGCGCATACCTCGAGATCGAGCAGCTCAGGCTGGGCTCCAAGCTGAGGACCGAAATCGATGTGGACGCCGCAGCCCTGCATGCCGCGATTCCCATGCTTTCGGTGCAACCGCTGGTAGAGAACGCGGTGAAGCATGGCGTGGCGGCGCGGGCCGGCGCGGGCTTCGTGCGCCTGAACATCACGGCCGAGCGGCACGCTCTCTCGATCCGAGTCTCAAATTCGGGGGAATGCGACGCCGAACTGCTCAACGGCGCGCAAGATGCCGCGGGAGTCGGCCTAGCAAACGTCCGGCGGCGGCTCCAGTTGTGTTACGGCGAAGAATCGAGTTTTCTGGCTGAGGTTGAGGATGGTGTCACGACGGTTGGTTTCTTTTTGCCACTGAAGGCGATGACGGCATGAGTTTGAAAACCTTGATTGTCGACGACGAGCCCATCGCCCGCAAGGTTTTGCGCGAAGAATTGGAGTCGATCGGCGGCGTCCAGATCGTAGGGGAGGCCGAAGACGGCGCGACGGCGCTCGAAAAAATCAGCCGACAGCATCCCGATCTGGTCTTGCTGGATTTGCAGATGCCGGTCATGAGCGGGCTCGAAGTGGTCCGTCGATTAAAGCACGGCAAGCACCTGCCGGTGATTGTCGTAGTGACTGCCTACGACGAACATGCCCTGCAAGCATTTGAGGCGGGAGCGATCGATTATCTGCTCAAGCCAGTGCGGCAGGAACGGTTGCTGGAAGCCGTGGAGCGCGCCAAACGAGTAACGGGGCGTCAGGCTACCGAGCGGATCGCGCAGCTTCAGGAGATGGCCGATCCGGCCGCGCCCCAGCGCACGCGGCGAATCGTGGGTAAGATCGGCGAAGAGTATTTCCTGCTGAGCACCGATGAGATTTATGCATTCCAAGCCGACGGGGATTTGGTCTGGATCATTGCCGCCAAGCGAAAGTATCTGGCCACCCAACCGCTAAAGGAACTGGAAGAGCGGCTCAAGAACACCAGTTTCCGGCGCATTCATCGCAACGCACTCGTGAACGTCGATCATGTCCGCAAGATGAGCGCTTTGAGCAGCCAACGATGGCTGATCACGATGAATAACGATCAGGAATTTGTAGCCAGTAAGCGTCAGGCCGGCGCGGTGCGCGATCTTCTCACCTGGTGACAAATTCCGCCGACGGTGAAATCCAGTTCGCCTACGGCGATACCTCAGCCGCCGATCGGTTTCTCATAGGCAGGAAACCTGTTGGCCCCCACAATCGGGAAGTATGCGACGTTCCGCCACTTGTTGTGTCTTTCTGCTTCTGTCCTTCGCCTCGTCTGTCACCACGTACGCGCAATCCAGCAGCGCTAATTCCGGGACAGTCCGCGGAACGGTGCTGGACCCCTCTGGAGCCGCCATCGCGGGCGCGACCGTGGAAATCCAGAATCCCGTTTCCCGATACAACAAGACTGTCCAGAGCGACTCGCAGGGAAACTTCGAATTCGATAACGTTCCCTACAACAACTATCACCTGAGTGCGGCGGCGACAGGATTCCAGGGCGGTGAACAGGATGTAAACGTGCGTTCTCCTCTAGCTGTTGAAGCCAAGATCTCCTTGGGGATCGGCACTGCGAATGAAACCGTGACAGTGACAACCGGGGGCGATCTGGTGGAGACTGATACAACCACTCACACCGACGTGGATCGGGAGCTCTTCGATAAACTGCCTCTCGAAAGTGCATCCTCGTCGTTGAGCTCGCTGGCGACACTTGCCTCTCCAGGGGTTTCGGCCGACTCCAACGGTCTATTTCACGGATTCGGCGATCACGCCTCGAACTCATTCTCCATCGACGGGCAGCCGATCACGGATCAGCAAAGCAAAGTCTTCTCGAACCAGCTCCCTGTTGACGCGGTGCAGTCGTTGGAGGTGATCGAAGGCGCGCCGCCCGCCGAATATGGCGGAAAGACCAGTCTGGTGCTGGTGGTGACTACCCGCTCGGGGCTTGGAAATACCACGCCGCATGGCGACATTACGGCTTCCTATGGCACCTTTGGAAGCACCAACGAAGGGTTCGATCTGGCGTATGGAGGACAAAAGTGGGGCAACTTCATCTCTGCCAATGGTCTGAATACAGGCCGTTTCCTGGATGGCCCGGAATTCCAGGTCTTCCACGATCACGGCAACGAGGAAAACGTGTTCGACCGGCTCGACTTCAAGCTTTCCGACCTGGACTCTATTAATCTTAATCTGAGCTTTACGCGGTCCTGGTTCCAAACTCCCAATTCCTACGACGCCCAGAATGCCACAGCCTGGAACGGCCTGCTGGTAAATAATGGGGGCCTGGGGCCCAATGGTTTACCGGTAGGCTCCGCGGATCAACGGTCGAAGATCAGAACGTTTAATATTGCTCCGGTCTGGACTCATCTTCTGAACCCCAAGACGGTGATCACGGTCGGCGCCTTTGTACGGCAGGATCAATACAACTACTATCCGAGCGCTGACCCCTTCGCGGACCTTACGCCCGATCTGCAATCCGCGACCGACGGTCAAAATCGGCGGCTGACAAATGCCGGCGTCCGCGCCAGTGTGTCTTATGTGAGTGGCATTCACAATATCAAGATCGGCGCTCAGTATGAGCAAACACTCATTACGGAAAGAGACACCTTCGGACTGGTCGATCCAACCGTGAACGCCCCCTGTCTGAACGCCGACGGGAGCCCCGACACCGATCCCACGCTGACGAACCCGAACAACTGCGGGGCAACGCTGCAGCAGAATCCTAACTTTATTCCGACTCTGGCCTGTTACGACCTGACCAGAACGTCGCCGCTGCCTTCTTCCGATGGCTGCCCGAACAGCACCAGCACCGAGTACAGATATTTTGGGCACGCCGACATTCGGGAGTTCGCGTTCTACATTCAGGACGCAATCAATATCCAGAACTGGACTTTCAATCTCGGCCTGCGCGTCGACCAATATGATGGCATTACGCAGGCGGCGCAAGCGGAACCACGACTTGGCATCGCTTACAACATCAAGCCAACCAATACGGTTTTGCGGGTATCTTACGCCCGGACCATGGAAACTCCGTTTAACGAGAACCTGGTGCTGGCGAGCCTGGGATGTCAGGATCCGGTGATCGCTGCCTTCCAGAGCTTTGTCGCAGGGGGCCAATGTGTATCCACCGCGCCGCTCAGCCCCGGACACCGCAATGAATTCCATGCCGGACTCTCGCAGGCGTTCGGCAAGTACCTGGTTCTGGATGGCGAATACATCTGGAAATACACTCACAAGGCATTCGACTTTAGCGTGCTCGGCAATACCCCGATAACGTATCCAATCGAGTGGCTGAGTTCAAAAATTCCGGGATATGCCATCCGGCTCACGATGCCAAACTTTCATGGCCTGACGGCTTTTATGGTGACCTCCAGCGTGGCGGCGCGCTTCTTCGGACCGCAAATCTCCGGGATTGGCGCTACTCCGGGCGCGATCAGCGTATTTCGTATCGATCATGACGAGGTCCACAATGCGACCGGGCACGTTCAATACCAGCCTTCCCAGAAGCTACCGTGGCTCAGCTTCAACTGGCGCTACGACAGCGGTCTGGTAGCTGGTCCGGTGCCGTGCGCCGGAGGCCAGGGTTGCGCTAACGGACCAAATGGGAGCGACACTATGGTGGACGTCTCGGGCCTCACACCCGATCAACAGTTCGAAGGCGGCCTCTTCTGTGGGCCTGTCCACGCGACGCCTACTACGCCGATCAGTCCCAGTGGTCTGTGCCCGGCGAATCTGTACGGTTCCAGCCTGGTATCCATTCCAGCCGCAGGCACGGAGAACGACGACCACAATCCACCCCGCATCGCACCCCGCAATCTCTTCGACCTTGGCGTGGGACACGACAACATCTTCCACAGCGATAAGTACAAGTGGAGCGCGCGCGTGACTGTGGTAAACCTGGCGAACTCGTATGTGCTTTACAACTTTCTTTCTACGTTCAGCGGAACGCACTATGTGAGCCCGCGGGCGATAACCGCCACGATCGGGCTCCATTTCTAAAACACTTGTAAGATCAGGGATTCTCGTCGTAGACGCGTTTGACCACGTTGGCCACCGGCCCCATGGTTTCCCAGCCGGGATATTTGGTCTTGAACTCGGCGGTGATTGTTTTGGCGGCTTCATCCACCGGCTTGCCTTGGCGCTTAAGTGCGAGCGAGCGCGTTTGGAGCTCCAGCAAAAACGCCCGTTCTTTCGCGATCAGCGATCCATCACCCAGCGCCCCGTGATCGGGCACGATAAAGCGCGGATGGAGCGGCTCCAGTCGATCGAGAATCGCGAGCCAGCCCTTGACGCTGGCATCGGCGTTGGGTACGTTGGGAACGATTTTGTCCTGCACGATGTCGCCAGGGATCAGCACGCTATCCTGTTCGACAAAGATCATCTCATCGCCCTGGGTGTGCGCTGGCCCCCACCAGAATAGCCGCGCATTCACGCCGCCGAGGTCGAGCTTGATCTCCTTGTCAAAAGTGATGTCGGGCGGGCGAAGCTTCACATCCACGAGCAGCTCCTTGGCCTGCGGCGAGAAACTACGAAAAAGGTCCATGAACTCCTGGGCGTGTTTGTTCATTTCGTCCTGCTGCACTGCGGCGCGAATGATCACGGTGCGCGGTGGAAAGGCCTGCTCGCCCATGGCGTGTTCGGGATGAAAATGCGTAGTGGTCAGGTACAGGATCTGCGCTTTTGCCAGCTTTTCGGCCTGTTTGACGACAATCGCGCCGTTGCGCGCGCCGATTCCGGTGTCGACGACTAGCGTCGCACGGTCGCCCACCACGATTCCAATGTTGGGAAACCCCACGATCGCGTAGACATGCTCGGAAACGCGCGTCACCGAGTTCTCGGGCAGCAGCATCGATTGTTGTCCCAGACCAAGGACGGAGAAAGAGAGAAGTATAGGAACAATGCGTAGCGACACGCGAATCTCCTCAGAGTCGACTGAGGATCATGTTACTACGGCGCGGGCTGCGCGGCCGGTACAACTGGCAGGATCGGGGTGACGGCGGACGCCGAATTCGACGCTGTGATCGGCGCCTGGAGGAGCCCCTTGAAATTCATGATGTAGCGCTGCATCAGGACTTCGGCCGAACTCATGCCGAACGTCTTGGCCTCGGCCAGGGCTTGTTGATTGGACCAATGATCGTGCGAAATCCGATAGCACGCGATGGCCGTGCCAGTGCGGTCCGCGCCGCGCCTGCAATGGACGAAAACGGGCCACTGCGCGCTGTCGTTGAGCAGGGCAAGCACGGCGGCAATCTGGGTATCGTCCGGGGCCTTGTAACCGTTCCAATGCATGCGGATGTAGTGCAATCCAGCGTGCTGGACGGCATTCGCCTCCGAGTTCTCGCCACGCAGATCGATCACGGTCTTGATGCCCATTTGTGCCAGCGCGGCGAAACCCTGTCCATGCGGCTGCGCGCCTCGGTAGATGTTCTCGTTCACCTGATGGAAGTTGCCCACGCCGTCCACGGAAGGGATGGGAGCGGCCTGCAGGGTGGCCAGCCCAAGCGCCAGAACCGACAGGCAGGAAAGCCATGCCCGGCGCCGATAAAGGGTTGCACTCAGCATATATTCAATAGTACTGATGTTTCGGGTCCGCGGTTGGTTGCGGGATGGTGGGCCCTGAAGGATTTGAACCTTCGACCAACGGATTATGAGTCCGCTGCTCTAACCGCTGAGCTAAGGGCCCGATGTTCCTTAATATAACAGCCAGTCGGCGCCCATTGAATGTTCGTCAGGGGACAGAGGATAGGGGGAGCGTAACGGTTACGGTATGGCAGATGGTTGAGT
>DATHMO010000211.1:0-20408 GCA_035486995.1 Bryobacteraceae bacterium | reverse complement strand
GCATCGGTCTGCAACTTTAGATCAGCGACGTCGAAAACGCCTTCGGCCAGCCGCCGGAAGAACCGGGGCATTCCGTGCTCCAGCACCCGTCCACGAGGGCTGAGCAGCGCCGCGCCAGGCAAAAGCTGTTCACCTAACGGGATCAAATCTTCCTCATCGCCGCCGGTTCCATGGAGCAGCAGAAGAGTGACTTTCGGACCGCCCGGCTTCGGAGGCTCGAAGCGGTGAATGAATTCGAACTGCGCGCCGGTGGTCATGATGTCACTCGCTGTTTGCGTTCGAGAGGCGGCAGCGCGGTTTCGATCTGGGGACGCAACGCCTCCAGCCAAGGCGGAAGTTTGAGCGCTTCGCCGAGCTTCTCTACGGGCTCATCCACTGCAAATCCGGGTGAATCCGTCGCAATTTCAAACAGCACACCGCCGGGCTCACGATAGTAGATGGAATGAAAGTAGATGCGGTCCATCACTGGTGAGACGTTGTATCCGAGCTGTCCGACCTCCGCCAGCCACTCGTGCTGTTGCACGTCGTCAGGAGTTCGAAACGCGATGTGATGGATGGTGCCCACGGCCACGCGCCCCTCCTGCCCCGTGGGTGCGCAGATTACATCCAATATCCGGCCTGGTCCGCTGGGATGCGCATGCACCGGCTCATAACGAAAACGACTCTGCTCCTTCCCGAGAAGGCGGAAGCCCATGGTATCGGTGAGCAATGCGGCGGTTCGCTCGTACCCGGTTTCCGAAAGCGTCGCGCCATGAAAACCGTGTACGGCGAATTCGGCGGGAACATCGCCGCCTTCCCAAAAATGCGACGGCTCCGGCGCCGGTGTTTCCACCAATTCCAACCGCATGCCGTCCATGTCGTGGAAGGAAAGCACCCGCTGCCCAAACCGTTCCGGGACCAATTCGGAAGCGACGGTATGCTCGGCTAGACGCTCGCGCCAGAAATTCAAAGAGCCTTTTGGCACAGCGAACGATGCGGCCGTCACCTGGCCGTTCCCTTGGCGGCCACGCCTGGCGCCGGGCCATGCGAAGAACGTCAGGATGGTTCCAGGACGGCCGTGCCCGTCGCCATAGTAGAGATGATAGGCTTCCGGATCGTCGAAGTTGACGGTCACCTTCACGAGACGCAACCCGAGCACGCCAGTGTAAAAATCCACGTTCTCCTGCGGATCGCCTGCAATGGCGGTGATGTGATGAATTCCGAGAATCGATTTCACTGCCAACCACCTCCCAGCGCTTTGTAGAGTTGCACCACCGTCAACGTTTCGTTCAGGCGAATCTGGGACAACGATAGCTGAGCCGAGAACAAATCGCGATCGGCGTCCAAAGCGTCGAGCTGCGTGTCCACGCCACCGTGGTACCGCAAATAGGCGAGCCGCAGCCGATCTTCCAGCGCGTAGACCAGCTCTTCCTGCCGCACGCGGCTCTCGCGCACGCGTTGATGGGCGATCAGGCTATTCGACACTTCCATGAACGCAGTCTGTATCGTTTTCTCGTATTGCACTAGAAAGTGCTCGCGTTGAGCCTCGGCCAGCCTCACGTTCGACTTCAAACGTCCGGCGGTGAAGATGGGTTGCGCAAGCTGCGGCGCCAGACTCCACGCGCTGGTGGGGCCGCTGATCAAATTTGTGAGCTGCGTGCTCTGTCCGCCTAGGAAACCACTCAGTGTGAGCTGTGGGAAATATTGCGCGCGTGCGACGCCGATCTGGGCATTGGCGGAGATCAAGTCCTGCTCGGCGGCCCGAATATCCGGGCGGCGTTCCATCAGCGCCGATGTGAGACCGGCTGGAACGTCGGGCGGGATTTCCTGCGCCGTGAGGCTCTGCCCGCGCGCTACTGTCCCGGGAGGTTCGCCCAGCAACAGATGAATCTGATTTTCGGTTTCTTCGATCTCTTGCTCGATTACAGGAATCGTTTGGGCCGCGGTGTCCACCAGTTGTTCAGCCTGGCGCAGATCGAGCAGCGTGCCTACACCGCCCTTCTGCCGCGACACGGTCAGATTCAGCGACTCCTGGCGCGTTTCGAGCGTGCGGTTGGAAATCTCGAGTTCGTAATCGAGCTCTCGTAACGTCAGATACGATGTCGCCACATCGCTGATCAAAGTGGTGATCACCGCCTGGCGATTTTCCTCCGCGCTCAGAAGATTTGCTCGCGCGGCTTCAGTCGCCCGCCGCAGCTTTCCCCATAGGTCGACTTCGAAGGAGAGCAATCCCAGCGATACTTCTCCGAAATTTCGATTTTGCGAAGACAGAAGTTGTGGGGGTATTGGCTCGGCCCCATCGCGCGAGAAACGATTAAGTTCAACGCCACCGTTCGCGGCGAATTGTGGAAACTGATCGGACCGGGTGATTCCCAAACTCGCGCGGGCTGCTTCCACGCGCGTAGCCGCGTCGCGCAGGTCGTAGTTTTGCACCAGCGCTTTGCGGATTAACGCCTGCAATTGGACATCGCGAAAGAGGTCGAACCATTTCAAATCGGCTAGCGAAAAGGCCTCTTGCGTCGAAATCGGTTCGGGGGCGCGAAATTGAGCGGGCGTCGTCAGTTTGGGCCGCTGATAGTTAGGTCCAACCGTGCAGCCGCAGAGGAGCAAGAGTGAAAGCGCGCAAAGGGCGATTTTGCGAGGCATGGAATCAATCACCTTGCGCGGGAGACGGTGGAGGTACGATCGCCAGATCCGGAGAGGCGGCCGAGCCTGAAAGCTTTTCGACAATATAAAACGCCGATGGAACAATGAAGATTCCGATGAAGCTGGCGGCCAACATCCCCCCGATGACCGTGGTTCCCATGATCTGGCGCGAGACTGCCCCGGCGCCCGTCGCGATCCACAGCGGAACACATCCCAGGATGAAGGCGAACGAGGTCATCAGAATCGGGCGCAGACGAAGGCGGGCCCCTTCGAGCGCCGCGTCCATCAACGGCTTTCCCTTCTCGAGTTCGTCCTTGGCGAATTCCACGATCAGGATCGCGTTTTTCGCGGCAAGCCCGATGAGCATCACTAATCCGATTTGCGAATACACATCGCTTTCGATCTGGACCATGTAGGCCGGAAGAAAGTGGCTCAGCAGCGTGCGTCGCAGCCACAAAACGGCGAAAGCTCCAAACACCGCAATCGGCGTGCTCAACAAGACGCTGAACGGCAGGCTCCAGCTCTCATACAGCGCGGCCAGGACCAGGAAGACGAACAGCAGCGAGAATCCAAAGATCACCGCCGGTGGCACGCCTTCCTGCGCCTTTTGTTCCTGGAACGAGATGCCAGAATAATCGAAGCCCATTTCGGGCGGCATGGTCTGAGCGAAAACCTCTTCGAGCGCCTTCATCGCCTGGTCGGTGCTGTACCCAGGAGCAGCTGCTCCGTTCAATTGCGCCGATCGGTATTCGTTGAAGCGCATAGTGAATTCCGGTCCGGTACCCGATCTGAATCTGGTCAACGCGGACAATGGCACCATTTCGCCGGCCGCATTGCGCACATAAAATTGGCCGACATTTTCGGATTTGGTGCGATACTCGTTCTCGGCTTCGACGTAGACCTGCCACTGCCGGCCGAACCGGTTAAAGTAGTTCACAAACAGCCCGCCCATGAACGTTTGGATGGTGCGATACACGTCGTTGATATTTACTTGCTGCTTGATCACTTTGTCGCGATCAACATCGACGAATTCCTGCGGTACGCTGGGCAGGAAAGTGGTAGTCAGGGTTCCGATCTCCGGGCGCCTGCGCGCCGCTGTCATGAACGTGTTCAGGTTGTCGGACAAAAACTGCACGTCCTTCCCGGCGCGGTCCTCCAAGATGAACGTGACGCCTCCTGAGGTCCCGACTCCGGGAATGGCCGGCGGCGAGAAGCCGAACGCGACTCCCTCCGGAAGCCCGGCGAGCTCCCGGTTGACACGAGCCTTGATGGCCTGGAATTGTTCGGCGCGGGTCTTGCGATCGTCCCAATCCTTCATGCTCACGAAGATGAATGCGTTGTAGCTGGTTCGCACGAGGCTGAGCAGGCTGAAGCCAAGAATGCTGGTGGTGTATTGGACGCCGGGGGTTTTGGCAAGTATGTCCTCCACCTTGGCCGTCACCAGTTCGGTCCGCTGCAGCGATGCGGCGTTGGGCAGCTGGATGTTCAAGTAAAAATAGCCCTGGTCCTCGTCGGGAACGAAGCTGGTCGGCAGTTTGTTGCTGACGAAATAGCTCGCGACGCCGCACGCAGCCAGGATAATCACCGCGACAATGCTTTTTCGGATGAGCGTGCCTGAAACCCGGACGTAGCCCTCGGTGGCGTGCCCGAACATCCGGTTGAACCAGGCGAAAAACCTCGCGAGCAACCCTCTGCTCTCCACTTTCGGTTTTAAGATGAGGGCGGCTAGCGCGGGGCTCAGCGATAGCGCATTGAACGCGGATAAGATCACCGAAATGGCAATCGTGACGGCGAACTGCTGATATAGCTTGCCGGTGATTCCGGGAATGAACGCGGTCGGTACGAAAACAGCTGATAGGACCAGCGCGATCCCGATCACCGGGGCCGAAATCTCTTCCATCGCTTTGAGGGCAGCCTCTTTCGGCGCGATGCCCTGTTCAATGAAGCGTTCCACTGCCTCTACGACGACGATAGCGTCGTCAACGACCAGACCAATTGCCAAAACTAAGCCGAACAACGACAACGTATTGATGCTGAAACCGAACAGAGGGAAAACCAGAAACGTTCCCACCAGCGACACCGGGACCGCCAGCAGCGGAATCAGCGTCGCGCGCCAGCCTTGCAGGAACAGATAGACCACGGCAATCACCAGGGCCAGGGCGATCAAGAGCGTCTCGACGATTTCCTTCATCCCCGCGCTCACGGCGCGCGTCGTGTCGATCGGGACTGCGTAATCCATGTCCTGGGGAAAGCGCTTCTTCGCTTCCGTCATCATCTTCGTTACCGCGGCCGCCGTCGCCACGGCGTTCGATCCCGGCAACTGGTAGACGGCGATTACCGCGCTGGGCTTCCCATTCAGGTGCCCTTCCACGCTGTAATCCTGCGCGCCCAATTCCACTCGCGCGACGTCCTTCACGCGAACGATCCCCGTCTCGGGAGTCTCGCGAACGACGATCTGCTCGAACTCCTCCGGCGACGTCAACCGGCCTTGGGCGCGTACGGAGTATGTGAATTCCTGTCCTTTGGGAGCGGGTTCGCTGCCCACTTGTCCAGCCGGGTTCACTGTGTTTTGCGTTTGAAGGGCCGTGACAATCTCTGGAACCGTGATTTGCAACTTAGCCAATTGGTCGGGCTTCACCCAAAGACGCATTGCATATTGACCGGCGCCGAATATTTGTATGACGCCGACGCCTCTCACCCGGGTTAGCGGGTCGTTCAGATTGATGTAGGCGTAGTTGGCGAGGAACCGCGCGTCGTAAGTGCCCTTGGGCGAATACAGGGCCACCAGCATCAAGGGCGCGAGCGTCGACTTTTGCACCGTAACGCCGTAGTTGGTGACGTCTACCGGGAGCTGCGGCGACGCTAGCGTTTCGCGGCTCTGCGCCAGGATCAGATCGGTGTTCGGGTCCGTATTCACATCGAAATCGACGATCATTCGCAATTGGCCGTTGGCGGTGGCATTGAGCGAATACATGTAGTTCATGTTGTCGACGCCGCTCATCTGCTCTTCGATAGGCGTCGCCACCGATTGCTCGATGGTCTGAGCGTCCGCGCCGACGTAGATGGCCGACACCTGAACTTCCGGCGGTGCGATGGCCGGGAACTGCGCGACGGGCAGGGTCAGGATGGAAAGAGCGCCCACGATCACGGTCACAATGGCGATGACCATCGCGACAATGGGTCTATTAATGAAAAATCTCGACATCCGAAGTTATCTCGCTGCCGACTGCGTGGGTGCCATGTAAGGCTTGGGATTCACCTGCATCCCTTGGCGGACCTTTTGCAAGCCCTCGGCGACCACGCGCTCGCCCGGCTTAAGCCCTTCGCTGATGAGCCATTCGTTTCCGATGCGATCGCCCACCTTGACGAATCGAATGTCCACCTTGTTGTTGGGATCAACCACTGCGATTTGATAACTTCCCTGCAGTTCGTTCACGGCGCGCTGCGGAACCAGGAGGGCGTTTGGCTGCATTCTCAGCGCGGTTCGAACCCTGCCGTATTGGCCGGGCCGCAGGGTGTTTCCCGGATTCGCAAAAAGCCCCGCGACGCGGATGGCGCCGGTCCTGACGTCGACCTGGCGATCCGCGAAATAGAAGGTCCCGGTTTCCCCATAAACGGTTCCGTCGGCCAGGATGAGTTCCAACCGCAGCTCCTTCCGTTTCGCGTCGAGGGTGGATGGCGTCGAGTAGCGGCGATGGAAGTCAAGATATTCTTGCTCGGCGACCGTGAAGTAAACCCTGATTGGGTCAACCGTCGAGACGGTCGTGATGGTCGGGCTGGCTGGACTGACTAATGAACCCACTTGCTGTTGCGCGATTCCGGGGATGCCATCGATGGGCGAGGTGAGGTGAGTAAATCCGAGATTGATCTGGGCCGTTTCAGCGCTCGCTTTTGCCGATTGAACGGCAGCATTGGCGGCGACGATCTGAGCTCGCGCGGTGGCTACCTGGGCCTGCGCCGATTGCACCTGCGCCTTGGCCGCGAGATTATTCTGAGTCGCGTTGTCGAGATCCTGCTGCGTGATCGCCTGTTGCTGCGCTAGTGGAGTGTAGCGATCCACATCTAATTGAGTGCGGCGCTGATTCGCTTCCGCTACGGCCACCTGCGCCTCGGCCTGCGTCAACTCCGCTCGTGCTTGGGCCAGCTGTCCTTCGGACTGTGCTAGCTGCCCTTGTGCCTGATCCAACACCGCCTGGAATGGGCGTGGGTCGATTTGAAACAGGAGCTGGCCCTTCTTTACGAACGTGCCTTCCTGATAGGCCTGTTGTAGAAGATAACCGGTTACTTGAGCCTTGATATCGGCGTTGACGAACCCATCCAGCGTGCCAATCCATTCGCTATAAATAGGAACGTCGCGTTGTTCCACTTGGGCCACTTCTACCGTCAGCGGCGCCGGGGTCGTTGCTCCACTCGTTTGATTGGAGCAACCGGTGGTCAGTAGGTTTACGGCAAGTAACGTTGCCGCCGAGGTAATGACGCCTATAGTGGAGCTCCACATGAGTTTTGCCGGGCCTCCTCCGCAACAATACCCAGTTTATGCATACGGTGGAGCAAAGTGGTGCGTGGCAATCCGAGGCGAACCGCGGCGCCGCGCTGGCCGCCCACAACCCAATCCACCTGGCGTAGTACTTCCAGAATATGAGCGCGCTCGGCATCCTTCAACGTACGGCCGCCGGTCGTTTTGGCCGATTCCCCAAAGCTTCCGAGGTCGGTCTTTAAATCGCCGAGAGGCGCGCACAGCACATGCCCCGGAGTGAGGATAATAGCGCGTTCAATGAAATTCTGCAGTTCGCGAATGTTGCCGGGCCAACTGTGGCGCTTGAGAGCCTGCATCACTTCATCCGGGATTTCCGTGATGTGCTTGTTCATGCGGTCGGCGAATTTTTCCACAAAGTGGCGCACCAGATCCGGGATATCGTCCAAGCGGTCGCGCAGTGGCGGGAGGGCGATAGGGAACACATGAAGCCGGTAGTACAAATCCGCGCGGAAGCGGCGCTCCTGGACCATCGTTGCGAGATCCCGATTGGTGGCCGCGACAATCCGAACGTCCACGCGGATGGTGCGCGTGCTGCCCAGCCTCTCGAATTCCTGCTCCTGGAGCACCCGCAAGAGCTTGGGTTGCAATTCGAGCGGCATCTCGCCAATCTCGTCGAGAAACAGGGTTCCCTGGTGAGCTGTTTGAAAGCGTCCGATGGCCGAGTTCATCGCGCCAGTGTACGCTCCGCGTTCATGGCCGAATAGCTCGCTCTCGAGAAGCCCGCCTGGAATGGCCGCACAGTTGAGGGTCACAAAGGGCGCGTGTTTTCTCAGGCTTTGGTCGTGGACTGCTCTGGCGATCAACTCTTTGCCCGTTCCTGTTTCGCCCTGAATCAGAACGGCGGAATCGGTGGGTGCCACCGTGCGGACTTCGCTCAAGGCCCGACGCATGCCGGGGCTGGAACCGATCAGCCTGTTTGCGGGCTGTAAGAACTCTCGCCGAGGAGGGAACATTGCGGTCGCTAACGTTGCCATATCAGTGAATCTCCTTTTTGCGCTCTGTCCGTTTATCGTTATCGCCTTCGATGATCTACTTTGCCTCAACGGCAACTGAGAATCATCACGATAAGGAAGGCTTTTGCAGTACCACTCTCGGGGTCGGCCCAGTACCCCGATCGAGGTATGCGCGGACTACGGGGCCGCTCAGGATTTGGTTCTTGGTGGAATGATAATTTCGCGGCGGCCAAACAGGCGGGCATCCAACGAGAATGCACCGGGGCCCAGGAACACGATGGCAGCCGCGATGATTGCGGCCAGGACGGCCGTCAGTTTTTGGTCGAACAAATTTGGATTCGGCGCTGATAAAAAGGAAAACCCAATGGCGATAGCGCCAACGCTGCTTAGAATGCCTGCGATGGGCGTGAGAGCGCCGATCAGCAAGGCGGCGCCGGCCACGAGTCCCAACAGGCCGCAAAGCCACGTGCCTGGTGTGGCACCAGCCCGTCCGGCTAGATAAAAAGCACCTTGCAGAAGACCTACGATACCAATAGCCCCGCGCAACAGCAGCAAGCCAATCCCAGGCCAACCGCCTGGGAACGCGGAAAAAAGACGTAACAGGGGGCCTTCCTCCGTTTTTCTAAGCACTCCCCGACAAGTACCTGAATTTAGAGTAGAGGATGGACGTGCTGAACGAATCCCAATAGCTTGGAATATTTGCATACCACTATCGAGTTACATTCTGAAAACGCGAGGGATATCAGAGCTGAATTATACCCCGGCGAACCGCGATGGCAACCGCCTCCGTGCGATCGCTGGCGCCTAATTTCTCCATAATGTGTTTCACGTGCACCTTAACGGTTTCCTCCGAAATGAAAAGGCTTTCCGCGATATCGCGATTCCGGTTGCCCTCGGCGATATGACGCAGAACGTCGGTCTCGCGGGTGGTGAGAGCTTCGTCGCTCAGATGTTCGGCGAGATGGCTCGCCACTTCGGCAGGCACACGCTTCTTGCCTAAATGGACCTGGCGGATCACCTCCACCAGTTCGCGGGGCGGCATGCTCTTGAGCATGTAGCCTCGGGCTCCCGCTTCGAGCGCGCGATGGATTTCGACGTCGCCTTCGAACGTGGTCAGCATGATGATACGAGCTTCGGCGAACTCGGTGCGGATGGCGATCATGGCGTCGATGCCGCTGATGTCGGGAAGCCGCAGGTCCATCAGCGTAATGTCGGGCCGATGTTCGCGAAACTGCTGCAGAGCCTCCCTGCCAGTGGCTGCGTCGGCGACCAGCAACATATCGGGTTCGTTGTTGATGATGGCGGCGATCCCCTCTCGAAGCAGCGGATGGTCGTCAACACTTAATACGCGGATACGGCTTTGGTCCGTCTCGTTCATTGATCACTTCCTGTCAAGGCTTTTCGTTCTTGGATGCCGGAGGGTCTGCTTGGGATTTCCCAAAATGCAGGCGCGAAAACCAGCGCGGCGAGTGGGCCGCGGATTGAAACGCGACATGGCTGGGTACGGACAGTTCCACTTCCGTTCCGGCGGCGGAGCTGCTCCACACATGGAGTTTGGCGCCGATTCTCTCCGCGCGTTCGCGCATGCCCGGCAAACCCCAGTGTCCCTCGCGTCCGGACTGCAGCAGTTGAGGGTCGATGCCGCATCCGTTGTCGCGAACCAGGACTCGCAACTGGCTGGGCGCATATTCCAGCTCAATTTCGACGTTCTTGGCGCGAGAATGCTGGAAGGCATTTGTCAAGGCTTCCCGGCCGATGCGGTAGACCTCGTCGCGCAGCACCGGGTGTAACGGCCGCGGCTGGCCATCCACAATAACTCGAAACCCAACGTCGTCTTGCATGGGGAGTTCGTCCTGGACGTGCGCGAAAGCTTGTTCCAGATTGAGCGATGCGCTCTGATGAGAACGCAACCCTTGTACTGCGTTGCGGCCTTCTTGAATTACCTGGCTCATGAGTTGAAGGATGCGCCCGAGGGAAGATCTGGCCGGCGAATCGGGAGGCAGCCGGTCTACGGCGACGTGCAGTTGCATGGATGCGCTGAGGAAGCCTTGCAGCAAAGTGTCGTGCAGTTCCTGCGCGATTCGAGTGCGCTCGGCCAATCGTTCTTCAAACAAAGCATTCAACCTGCGGGTCAGGCTCAGCAGGCGCAGGCGATAAAAGGCCGCCGTCAAAAGCGCGATGGCCAGTACGGCGCTGAGGCGGAACCACCAGGTCTGCCAGAAGAGTGGATCCACCTCAAAGTTAATCGATGCCTCATTGCCGCTCCACACGCCATCGGGATTGCTGGCGATCAATCGAAAGCGATACGGCCGGGGTGGCAAGTTCGTGTAGACAGCTTGGCGCGTGGCGGTGGGCTCGCTCCATCCATGATCGAATCCCTCCAGTTGATAGCGCAGCCGAACGCGCTCGGGAACCGAAAGGCTCAGACCGGCATAGTCGAACGTGATGCGCTGGCGGCCGCCTGGAATCTGAATTTGACCCAGTAGAGGGATGGGACGGCCATCGGCGAAGATCGCTTGGACATGAGCGATGGCGGGCGCCGCGTTGCTGCTGAGCCGCGCGGGATCAACCACGGAAATACCTTTATTCAGGGAAAACCAGATTCGCCCCTCCGGATCCGTCACCACGGAACTACTGCGCCTTACCCCTTCCACGCCGCGCAGACCGTCCGCCAGTCCGTATTCGCGGACATCTCCGTCATCGAGCGAACCGCTGATGAGTTTGTCGCGGTTGACACGCAAGACGTGGGTTGCAGTTGCCATCCAGATGGATCCGAACTTGTCCGCAGCGAGACCCAGGACCTGCTCCCGCAAGGCTGCCGGGGCGTTCGCTGGAGCCTGAAAATGGCCGTGGCCCTGGAAGGCGAGGCCAGCCTCGGTTCCGATCCAAAGCATTCCGGAGGAGTCCTCTAAGAGACAATTGACGCCATCCGACGGCAAGCCATCCTTGGTGGTGTAGGTGCGCCATCGATCGCTCGCGAGAGCGCTCAGGCCCGTTGGGGTTGCAAACCACATGGTCCCGTCGGAGGTTCTCAGAATCGACTCGATAGTGTTCGATGCCAGGCCGTTCGCGGTTGTGTAGTTGGTGAATTTGCCATTTTCGAGTTTGCTCACGCCTCCGCTGATCGTACCGGCCCACACGCTACCATCCGGCGCTTGATAAACCGAGTAGACGCTGTCCTGAGCCAGTCCGCCGGCTTGGGTATAGGTTTTCGCGCTGAAAGAACCTTGCTCGTCGCGAAGCTGGGTCAGTCCTCCGTGCTGCCGGCCAAGCCATATCTCGCCGTTTCTTCCAGCGATGGAGTAGACCACATCCTTATCCAATCCTGCGGCGTGAACTTGCGTATGCTGGCCTTCCTTCGTCCACATCAGGCCGCCGTCTATGGGAGGAAACCACATGCGGTTATCGGCGTCGACAAACACCGGATTGCTTCCATCGGAGGGTAAACCTTCGGGAAGAGAAAACGTGATAAATGCGCTGTCGCGGAGGCGTTCGAGTCCGTTTGCACTCCCGATCCAGAGATTTCCTTCCCGATCCTCGAATAGCGCCGTGACTGCCTTCGAATCGGTTTCTTCGAGACTGGCGACGCCTCGCGAGTTGAACCGCAGCAGCCCGCGTGAATCGGTACCCACCCAAATGTTCGAGTCGCGATCCCGCACGATCGCCAGGGCTTGATAACGATTGCGAGACGGCGGCAGCCCCATTCCGGTGAGTTCAATCCCGTCCCACTTGACGATGCCGTTGTCGGTGCCCACCCAGAGCTCCTGGTTCGCGCCCGGAAGCAGGAAGTTGATTTTCAGATCCGGCAGGCCGTCCCTGACAGCCGAAGTCTTACCGCCGCCAAAACGGAAGAGGCCGGCATCGCGAGTGCCCATCCAGATGTCGCCGTTGGATGTTTGAGCAATCGCGGTCACGGGAGACCGCGGCAGATCCCGGGCGGAAGGGACGCTCGGAAGCACGCCAGGGTCGAAATCGAGCGCACCGTTGTCCATTCTCCAAGCCAAAACACCGCCGTGCCGCGCCTTGCTCATGGCCGAGATATCAATTGGGGGGACGGACCCGGGTATGGGGTTCTCAAATACGCCGTTGCGATAGCGCACCAAGGTTAGATCTTCCAGCCGCATCCACAAAGAGCCGTCCTGAGTGGCGGTCAAACCGAGAACGCCGCTAATAGTGAATGCTCTGGAGTCGTCCTGAATGAGCCGGAAGTTCCAACCATCGAAGCGAACCAACCCAGCCTCGGTTCCGATCCACAGATAACCGTCGGGAGTCTGAGCGATGGCATAGACCGGGCCCCGAGGAAATCCCTGTTCCGTGCCCCAGCGATCGTGAATATACTGCGACATTGCGCGGTTCGGATCGATCGCGTAAGCGGCCTGGGCAAAGAGCGCGATCCCAACCAGCGCCCCGATCAACCGGGTGTGCCCGAGGGTGTCACGGAAGGAATGCAAACTTCTCAATGATCACCTCGGATCCGTTGCGCAAAGGGTTGCTTTGATTGTTGTAGACGTAGAGGTTCAGGTGAATCTTCTCGTCGCCGGGGGAGGGAACTCCGGAAGTGAAGACGTGATCAGCCACGACATCCGATCCGCGAACGGTCTTGAACTCCACCCTTCCCGGAAGCCATTTGATCCAATAGGTTAGAGTTCCTTGGGGAGCCATGAACCGCACCGTATTGGCGGGCACGACGTAGGGCTGCACCACGTACTGCGCGTTTTTGTCTTCCGGTTCACCCCAGCGGCTGACCTCGATATCCATTTCGCGAGACGGACCCGCATCATCCCACGTAAACATGGCGAACACCGCGGCCGGCTCCAGTTGCGAAACGTCGCGCACGACAAAACTGTACGAGCCGTAGCCCAGGCTTCGGGAAAGCCGAACTTCCGAGCTCACCCAGCGATCGGCCTGCTTGACGATGCGGAGATGAAGGAATCCATCTTGGTCCGTCCAAGCGTTGGCTGGGTCATAGAAGTTCTTTGACCCCCCCGGATCGTTGGCTGCTTCACGGCTTTCCCAGCGGTATCCGCTGAACTGAAGCATTTTCTGGGGCGGGCTGGGGCTGCCTTTCACAACAGCCGCAGCTAATACTGGGCCGCCGGTTTCAGGCAACGCGTTGACGGTGGGCGGCGGGCGAAATCGCGAATCCACCAGCAGCGCGGCATAAGCGGATCCAGGGTGGATGGAAGTCTTCCAGGTTGAATCGGGTTGAATGGACGTATAGGGCCTGTCATCGAACGGCTGCACCCACCATTTGCCGCTCTGCGAGAACAAAACGATGCGCTCTCCGGGCCGTGCGCCGCTAACGTGACCCGCGATGGGTTCCAGCCTATCCTGGCTGCCCTCGCCAGCCGGCGGAACACGGGTAAATTCGATGGAAGGTTGGTTTTGAGCCCGTACCGCACGGCAGCTGCTGAGGAGCGAGCACGCAAGAATTCCGTAAAACGAAGCCAGAATGGCCGTAACGGATTGACAGCAAAAGGATTGCGGCATGCGGTGGCTTCAAAAGTAAAGCTTCATTCCCACTTGGACCTGTCGTGGCTGATTGGCCTGCGCCGTGATCTCCCCAAAGGTAGCATCGCCGACGTTGGTGTCGGGCCCCGCGAACTGAACGCGGTTGAGCGCGTTGAACACCTCCAGCCGCATCTCCAGACGGGCCCCTTCGCGAAATTCCAAGGGCAGGCTTTTAAATAGCGACGCACTCAGATTGTCGGTACCCGGGACGCGGGCGTTGGAGAGTACACGTGGGGCGTCGCCATCGGTGTAGGGCGCGGGCTTCACCGCCACCTGAGGATTGGCGAAATATTGATTCAGATTGCCGGTTCCGGCCACTTGGAGCGGAGCTAACAAGTTGGGATATTGATTGCCATAGGTCGGCAGGCTGGTGCTACAGCCGCCGCATAAGAAGAGTTGGATGGGGAGGCCGTCATCGACGCGATAGATGCCGTTGACTTGCCATCCACCGAGGACGGTGCCGGACCAGCCTTTGAGGTGGCGTCCGAAGGGCAATTGGTAGACGAAGCTCAGTTGGGCGATTTGTGGAATGCTGAATACGGAGAGCGAACGGTCCAGCCGTAGATTGTTCGGATCGCGCGCCGCGGATTCGCTGGTGGTGGAGCCGCCCGTCAGAAACGAATAGCCGCTCGACCCGAGCGAAGAGTCGTCGATGCTCTTCTGGAACGTGTATGAGAACAGAAACTGCACTCCGCCCGAGAGACGCTTCTCGATGCGAAGCTGCGCCGCGTTGTAAATGGAGTTGGCCCACGGAACGAAACTGCTGCTGATGCCGGATGCGGTTCCATTGCTGTATTGCGGAAACGGAACATAGAGCTTCCAGCGCGGAATGGTGGGTGCGGACAAGTCGGGACTATTGGGAAGCAGCCCTTGAAACGGGTTGGGAATCTGTGCCAGATAGTAGGACGGGTCGGCGCGAAATGCATCGGCCACTTGCGGCGGCAGCGCGTCGAACTGGTTCGCATAACCCATGGCGTAGAGATGCGTCCCCTTCCTTCCAATATACTCGGCGTCCAGCAAGACGGACCACGGAAGCTGGTGCTGCACACCGAAACTCCAGGACTGCTCTTGTGGAACCTGATTCAGGGTGCGAATCGGGATGTTGGTCAAGGCCTGGCCCAACATGGTGGACGCGCCGTCCCGATTGCCCACGGCGGTTTGGATTCCAAACGGAAAGGGATCGCGCAGGAATTCGAGCGGAAGCCAGGGCTGTGACGGGACGTTGTTGACCCCGGTAGTCACCGCATCGTAACCGAGGAAACCACCGCTGACAGCATTGCCGACCACTCCGAGGTCGGAGGGATCGTAGTACATGCCATATCCGCCGCGCAGTGTGGTGTGGCTGAAGAGCTGATAGGCGAAGCCAAATCGGGGACCAACCTCGCCCCAGTAGGTATTGAACTCGGTTCTGGGATTTCCGTCGACGCCCACGTACTCGACTGCGCCATGCAGGTTCAATCCAGGGACCGAGAGCGGCGAAGGCACTGACGGATCAAAGTAGCTCATCTGGTTGTAGCGCTCGGTACGCGGCGTTTCGACGTCGTAGCGGAATCCGATGTTCAGCGTGAGCTTGTTGGTGACGCGCCAGTTGTCCTGGATAAAACCGCCGATCTGGTAGCTTTGCGTGGAGGTGAACGGCGGGATTTCGTATTCGGTGAAGGCGTTGTCGACGTAGCCGATCATCAGCTCGGCGAGCGCGTCGCCACCCGGCCCAAACGCGCTAGATGCGGTCCCGCTGCTGGTGAAAGCGAAGAGCCCATTTGGCGCTGCCGCCTGGAGGAAATTCAGACGGTGTCGCCGGAGCTCCCCGCCGGCTTTGATCTCGTGCTTTCCCACGACATGATCCACTGAGCCCAACAAGTGCCCAGTTTCACTGGCGAATTTGAGAATGGAATACGCCTGGCCGCCGACGCAGCCGTTGAAGCCATTGCAACCGTAGGCGCTGAAGAGCCAAATGGAGGGCGGGGTGAGAAAGCCCGAAGTATCAATGTAAGATGGCATTCCGAGAACTTTCGCCGGATCGAAGCCGCCAAACGAGGCCGCAACACCGTCGGTCGGGTACCAATTGTGGCCGTATCCCAACGAAACGGTCATCAACGTTGCAGCGTTGAAGGCGTGGACAAAATTCACGTCGCCGACCAAAGCGGAATGTTTGGTGAGCCCCTGAGTGTTGGTGTCGTAGACGCTCCCGAAGAAGTTAGGATTTTCCCCAGCGTCCCATTCATGTGAGAAGCGCACACTCACGACTGTCTTGTCGCTGAAATGTTGATCCAGCTTGATGTCGAAGGATTGCTGGTTGAAGGGGCTGGAGGCCGTCGTCACCCAGTTGTCATACGGGTTGTAAGCGGACGTTCCAACGTTCAAATTCGGGAGCGGAAAAGCGTTGATCAGTTTGGCGCCGACGGGGTCGATCAAATTGCCCGGCGTCGAAGGCAAGTTCCCCAGGCCGAAAGGAATGTTTGGATTTCCCGGGCTGATGTAGGTGGCGAGATTGTCAAAAGGGATGGGCGCGCGCCCGGTGGCGTTATTTTCGGCGTCTGGTTTGCTGGTGTAAGGATCGTAGATTTGTCCGGCGGGATTGGAGCAAACGCCGTCGGAATTGAACGTACCGCCCACGCGCGGGCAGAGCTCGCCGAAATTGCCCATCCGCTCGGCCGCATCGGGAACGCCGGCCTCCGATGATGTTGCGCCAGTGAGCGCACGGATGCCGTTAAAGTCGAAAAAGAAAAATGTTTTGTTCTTGAAGATGGGGCCACCGGTGGTCACGCCGAAGTCGTTGCGCGTGAGATGCGGCTGCGCGAGTCCGGCGGCGTTGGCGAAGAACGAATTCGCGTTGAGATCGTTGTTGCGCAGGAACTCATACAACTCGCCGTGGTATTGGTTTGTCCCGGATCGAATGACGGCGTTCACGATGGCGCCGCCGCTATTGCCGAACTCCGCGCTGAAATTGGCCTGCTGGATTTTGAACTCCTCAATGGCGTCCACCGGCGGGACGTAGAGCGCCTTCTGAACGCCAGGATTGTTGTCGCTATTCGTGATGCTGACGCCATCCAGCAGCAGGTCGGCCTGCGCGTTGCGGCTGCCATCCGATACGAAGTTGGTTACGAACCCGGGAGTGCTGACGCCGTTGCCGTACGTGCCGCCGGGAGTCTGCGACACGCCGGGAGCGAGAAACGCTAGGTCGAACGGATTGCGATCGACTAATGGGAGGTCGTTGATCTGCTCGCGAGGCAGGGTCTGGCTGATGGTGGCGTCTTCAGAAAGCAGGGATGGATTGGATTCCACCGTGACGCCTTTCTGCTGGCCCGACAGCTGAAGGTTGGCGTTACCGGTGACCGTCGCGTTAACGTCCAGTACGATTTTCGGCACGTCGTAGGATTGGAAGCCGGAAGCATCGACCTGCAATGAATAGTTACCGGGAGGCAGCGAACGGAAAAGATACCGGCCAGTGCCGTCGGTCTTAGCCGCGTTGTGTGTGTCGCGATCGACGTCGACCAGAATAACTTGCGCGCCCGGCACGGACGCACCCGAAGGGTCGGTGACGATGCCCGTCACGGAGCCGGTATAAAGTTGCGCCCACGAACACACTGCACAACTGAAGAGGAGTGCTGTTCGGGTCCCCATTTGGTATTCCTCATGGTGACTTTAGAATCTGAAGCTGTCAACCAAAGAGTGGGACTAACCTCGTTAGCCGAATGGAACGGATCTTTATGAAATCCTTATGCAGAAGGAAGCTGGGCCGCGAGTTCACCGCGAAGCTGAAGCCTCGTATCCGCGTAATGCTTCCCGGGTCTGTCGCAAGGAAATCAACATCGAGTTGCGCGAGACCCGACGTACAATCGGATCCACGAAGAAGCGCGCGGCCGGCGGAATCTCGCGGCTCAACGCGATGGCTTCCATTTCCAGGTAAACGCCCCCGTCCCGCTGCTGCAGACGCGCGATGCTGCACAGCTTCCAAATGTAACCGCGGCCTTCGCCTTCGGGAACCTTATACTCATCCGGCTCACCCAACTTCTCGATTTCCTGCACACGTGTCGTTCGCGAAACGCTGTAGATGCGATTCTGGCTGAGGTGCACAAAGGTTGACTGATAATCGGTGTCCAGAGCCGCTTTTACGAAAAAGTTCTTGTTCATCATGCGCATGGAGAATCGATCGGTAGCATCGCCGCGAGCCACGGCCTCGGATTGAATTACGGATGGCCGATAGTACTCCTTATACCGGTCGTAATCGCGCGTGATTTCGGTTACCCGATCGATGGTGACGCCTGGCAGAAAGATCGCGCCCACCCAGTGGTGAATCAATCCGCCAGGGACGTTTCTCGGATTCGGTCCGGGCGCGGGAGCAACCATGATTTCTCCGGCGTGAACACGGGCGGCGCGATCGGAATCCTCAAAGGCCCAAAGAAAGCAGCCGCCGGGGCGGGTCCGCTGTTGAAGACTATCCTGCGCTGTATGCAGGTAATCATTCCAAGCCGCGACGGTTTCCGTTTTCAAATTGGCAGCGCTGGCCGGAAGGGCGAAGAGAAGCGCGGCGAGCAAGAATCGCCAGCCGGCGACGGGTTTGGAGAAGCTGAGGTGGAACGGCTGGCCCTTGCGCCGATTCGTTTCGGACGCGCGAACGGGCACGCCGAGAATCGATTCGGCCAGAGCGCGGGAAGCCGTGGAATTTGCAACGAATTGAACGCCCGCCTGATGCCAGCCAACCAGCAGCGCGCGCCCCGCATCCTCGACACTGGTGACGAAGGTGATGTCGATTATTGGGCTCCGTTCGCCAAGGTGGGACGACGCAGTGCGCCACACCTGGTCGAGCCGCTCGGCGCCTTCATCGTTGATAAGGCCTTTTATTTGAAAGCCAAAGACGGTGGGTCCATCGTGGATGTAATAGTCGAGTGCCTGATTCTTCATACGCCCTCATGCGCATGGGATGCAACTAGATAACCACAGGATTCAGTCAAGCAATGGAGATATTTATCGTTTACGGAAACTTCTGAATGGCGTCCATGGTGTCCCGCGGACGCTCTTCCATGAGCCAAATGGCCGGCGTCGGGAAGGGCAAGTCAATTAATATCGTGTTACGATATAACTGATGAAGGATTTGTCCCTTGAAGAGTATCGTTCCCTGGCGGAGTTCCGCTACCAGATCCGCCGTTTCCTGGGCTTCAGCGAAGAACAAGTGCGGGCGGCGGGCATGGAGCCGCAACAACACCAGCTCCTTTTGGCCGTTAAGGGGTTGCCGGAGGGCGTGATTGCCACGATCGGAGAGTTGGCCGAACGATTGCAATTAAGACATCACAGCACGGTCGAGCTGGTGAACCGGCTCGAGAAGCTGGGTTACGTTGCGCGCGGCGCGAGTAAGGAGGATGGCCGTCAGGTGATCGTTCATCTGACGAATTCCGGCTCCAGCATTCTGAGGAAGCTTTCGCTGGCGCATCACGAGGAGCTGGAGATCGCCGGACCGAGGCTATCCAGGGCGCTACGCTCGATCGCCGCGCAGCGCAGGGGGAACGCAGCATGAAGCACGCACATTCGAAGGCGCAGGACTTAGGGGACTTCACTACGGACTGGCGAGTGATTCCGATTTCGCTGCTCGCCATTGCGATCGGATTGATCAGCACGGTAGTGGCTTGGGTTTTGCTGCGGCTGATCGGACTGTTCACGAATCTTTTCTATTACCATCGCTGGAACACGGCGCTGGTATCGCCGGCCGGGAACTCGCTAGGCGTGTGGGCCATTCTGGTGCCCATCGCCGGATCGATCATCATCGGGCTGATGGCGCGTTATGGGTCCGAGAGAATCCGCGGGCATGGGATTCCAGAAGCGCTGGAGTCGATCCTGATCAATGGCAGCCGCGTTGCGCCGAGGCTTGCGATTTTGAAGCCGCTATCGTCGGCGATTTCCATCGGCAGCGGTGGACCGTTCGGCGCCGAGGGGCCGATCATCATGACCGGCGGAGCCTTCGGATCGATGATCGCGCAATTTTTCCGGCTGACGAGTGTCGAGCGGAAGACATTGCTAGTGGCGGGAGCGGCAGCGGGAATGTCGGCGACGTTTGCGTCCCCAATCGCAGCCGTCCTCCTGGCAGTGGAACTGATGTTGTTTGAGTGGAAGCCGCGCAGCCTGGTCCCAGTTGCGTTGGCGAGCGCGACAGCCGGGGCAGCGCGCCGATACATTTTGGGCGTCGGTCCTTTGTTTCCGGTGCCGAGCCATCCGGTATTCATCGGTCCGTGGGGACTGCTGGGCTGCGTGGTTTGCGGATTACTGGCGGGCGTGCTTGCGACGCTGTTGACGGGCGCCGTCTATGCGGCTGAGGATGCGTTTTTGAAGCTGCCAATCCACTGGATGTGGTGGCCGGCAATCGGAGGTTTGGTGGTGGGCTTGGGCGGCCTGATTTTCCCGCAAGCGCTAGGCGTGGGCTATGACACCATCGGTGCATTGCTCAAAGGCGATGTCGCGCGCAACGTGATTCTGGGCGTATTGCTGGTCAAGTCGGTCATTTGGGCGGTGTCGCTGGGGTCGGGAACGTCAGGCGGAGTGCTGGCGCCTTTATTGATGATGGGTGGAGCGCTGGGCGGCATCGAAGCGATGTTTCTGCCAAACGAAGGCGCGGGATTCTGGCCGCTGGTGAGCATGGGCGCGATTCTGGGCGGCACTATGCGGTCGCCGCTGACCGGCATCATTTTCGCTCTGGAACTGACGCACGATATCAATGTGCTGTTGCCGCTGCTGGTGGCGAGCGTCATTGCGCATGCTTTCACGGTGCTGGTGCTGAAGCGATCGATTCT
>DATHMO010000210.1:0-4779 GCA_035486995.1 Bryobacteraceae bacterium | reverse complement strand
GGGCTGTGGGCAAGGCCAGCGATGCCCGCATGGCGTCGGGTGACGGGTCCAAGGCCGCGGCGTTTGACCGCATGAAACGCAAGGTGGCGCATTCGGAAGCCGTGAGCCAGGCCAAGTCGGAGATCGCGTCGGACAACATCGAGGACCGGCTGGCGGCGCTCGAAAAAGAAGACCGCATTGAGCAATTGCTGGCGGAATTGAAGAGCAAGCGCGGCGCATAAGAACGCCGGTTTTCAGCGGACGCGGGGCTCGGTAGGATGCATCGGCGCGTCCGATCCATATTGCTTTCAAAGGAGGTACGTGTGCTTCATCGTAAATTCAATCGTCTAATTCAAATTGGCCTGCTCATGTTGGCGGGCGGGCTAATCCTGCATAACTGGGTACACGGGCGCTATACGGAATTCGCCGGCGGCTTTCTGATCGGGATGTCGATCGTGTTCATGATCGCCGGAGTCGTGGGTCGATCGCGAAGACTGACGAACTGACTGATTGAACCGGGCATGCGACTCGCGAATTCAGGTCGCCGCCGGAATTTTATCGGCGAGCTCAGGCAGGCTTGGTCCAGTCTTCCAACTTCAGACGCTTGACCCGGTGGAATACCCGATCGTGGCTCACAAGGGTGGCGCCGAGGGCGAGAGCATGCGCGGCAATCATCATGTCAAGACTGCCCATTGGCGTGCCCGAATCCTCCAAGGAACTGCGGAGCGCGGCATAGAATCGAGCGGCAACGGAATCCCACGCCAGTATTTCAACGCGCAGCAGAAATTCCTCGACCGCCAACTGTAGGCTGCCGGCCTGGGGCTTGCGGGCAACGCCGAACCGCAGTTCTGCCTCGGTCACCACGGAAATACCCACTTCCGACATAGGGGTTCGTCGGAGAACCTCCCGCACGTGCGGAACATTCCCTTTGATGACATGGCTGGCCATGTTTGTGTCCAGCAAGTAGCGAAGAGGCATTACAAGAGCTTTCGCTTTTGCGGGGCAGCGTCACGCCGGTTCGAAAGGAAATCCTGGGGAATCTCGATCTTCGCAGTTAAGTCGAAGAAGTCTTCCCACGAATCAGGGCGGCGCGACAAGATGACATCTCCAGTCGCGGGATCACGACGCACATAGACTTCGGAGCCGGAGAACCGGAAGTTGGCAGGCAGCCGAACAGCCTGGCTGCGCCCGTTACGGAAAAGTTTGGCAGTTTGCGACATTAATCCTCCGGTCGATACCAGAGTATATCACATGATATCGACCGTCGTATATATCACGTCATTTCCACCGGGAGCACGGGCGTTCCGATGCTTGCAAAATGCGATGAGATACGTGTCTCTACAGCAAATCCCGGCGGCTTTGGGTTTGTAAAATGGTATATCTGGTTTAGGCGTCCCTCCGGACTTCGACCTGACAGTAAAGGCTAGACTGCTCCCTCCCTTACATCCATTGACGGCCCTGCCCGCATCTCTCTATTCTCATAAGGATCTCAATCGAAGGAAGGTACATGAAGAAGCTTGTCCTGATCGTGCTGGCGCTGGAACTCGCGGTGTGTGGCTGCGGGAATAATACGCGGTTAACTACGGTGACCACGAGCACGAGCGGTAATTGGGAAGCCCAGATGATCGGCGGAATGGGACCCGGGCTGAATTTCGTGACGTCTTTCAACGTGACCAGCACCACGGGCTTTACTCCGCAGCCACTGGACATTACCGGCTTCGGATTCTTTAACGAAGGGGCGTGCTTTGCTACCGGCAACGATGCTGAGACGGAAACCGGTACCGCGACGCTGAACACTGCGGGCTCGGGGGCGGTGACGGGTGGTTTAACCTATACAGTGACTTCAACGACGATCCCGGGAAACGTCCTGACCCTGACGAGCGTAGATGGCCTCACCGGCACCTCCAACGGCACCACCTCCACTACCGGCACTTTGAGCAACGGAATTGTTGTGGGGACGTGGAAGCTGGCCAGCAGCAGTAATTCGTCTTGCAACGCCGCGGGAACGTTCATCATGTGCCAAGGCACCAGCACTTGTACACCTCCATAAGCTGAGGATTTTCTTTCGATAACTCCGATTGCCGCGTTGGGGCGTGAACTGCGTTCGGCTCTTCCTTCCGTTCGTCCCGCTGCTATACAGTGAAAGCCATGAAGCGTCCGCTACAGCAAATCGCGGAAGGGGTTGGCGCCCGCCTGATCGGCGACGGCAGTGTTGCCGTAAGCGGTGTCGCGAGCATGCAGTCGGCGGGCCCGGACGACCTGGTGTTCGTCGAGGACGAAAAACATCTGGCTGCGGCTTTGAAATCACGGGCGGTAGCGTTGATTGCGAAAGAGTTTGCGGCTTCCGTTCCGTGCGGACGTCCGGTGTTGATCAGCGATGATCCCAAGCTTGCGTTCGCGCGGGCGGCGAGGATGCTGACCGAAGGTTCGCAGATGGAAGACTGGCACGGGGGCGTGGATCCGTCAGCGGTGGTGCATGCGAGCGCGGTGCTCGGACCCGGTGTTTGCGTGAAGGAACTGGCGGTCGTCGGCGCGGACGCGCAGATCGATGAAGGCACTTGCATCGGCGCGGGATGCGCGATCGGTGAGGGCGTCGTGATTGGTTCCGCATGCGAAATTTATCCGCACGTCACGATTTATCCCGGGACTACGATTGGCGATCGCGTCATTGTGCATGCGGGGGCGGTGCTGGGCAGCGACGGCTTCGGCTACGTCCGCGATCCGAAGAGTGGGCAGTATGAAAAGTTTCCGCAGGTGGGGCGGTTGGTGATAGAGGACGACGTCGAAATCGGCGCCAACACCACCATCGATCGCGGAGCGCTCGACGAAACGCGCATCCGGCGAGGATCGAAGATCGATAACCTGGTTCACATTGGGCACAACTGCCAGATCGGCGAGAACGTCGTGATTGCGGCGCAGACCGGATTGTCGGGAAGCATCGTGATCGAGAACGGCGTCGTACTCGGCGGACAGGTTGGCATTGGCGAGCATGCCCGCATCGAAGAAGGCGTCATGCTGGGCGGCCAAGGCGGCGTGCTGCCAAATAAAGTTCTTCGGGGCAAGGGCGTGGCGTTCTGGGGAACTCCAGCGCAGCCGCTCCGCGAATATCTCAAGCAACTGGCGACCTTGGCGCGCCTGGCGAAAAAGGATTAATCGTGGCACTGGTCGTAATTGGCGGGCATTCGCGGAGCGTCGGCAAGACCAGCGTGGTGGCCGGGTTGATTTCGGCGCTGCCGGAGTTTGAATGGACCGCTGCGAAGATCACGCAATATGGCCACGGAGTGTGCTCGGCGAATGGCGAGGCCTGCGACTGCGCGACGGGCGATCACTCATGGGCGATTAGCGAAGAGCGCGACCGTTCCGGAGAATCGGACACCTCGCGCTTTTTAGTTGCCGGTGCGGCGAAAGTCTACTGGGTGCGAACGGAGCAGGGAAGGCTCGCCGAGGCGATGCCTACGTTGCGCCGCCGGCTCGAAGAAGCGCGCAACGTGATCCTGGAATCGAATAGCGTGCTGAAGTTTGTGCGTCCCGATTTGTATTTGACAGTGCTCGATCCGGCGACGCCGGATTTCAAGAACTCCGCGCGGGAATTTCTGGATCGGGCCGACGCGGTGATCCTGCACGATGCGTCTGGCGGTGCGGCGTGGCAGTCGGTATCGCTGAAGCCGGTGGCGGACCGGCCGATATTTCGCATCAAGCCGCCAGAGTACGTTACGCGCGAGATCGTCGATTATGTCCGCTCGAAGCTCGCCAGCTTAGTGTCATCGTGAGCATCGAGATTCTTGCGCGTGGGATGACGGATGCACCCAGTCCGGACGCTGGGCTGGCGGTAAATTGCATAGGTCCTTCGCTTCGCCCGGGATGACAGTCCTAAGTACTGAGAACTGAGAACTGAGAACCGCTTTGCTATCCTTGGGCGTGCGGCAAATCCATTCCAGCGCCTGGCTGTTGATGTTGTTGTCGGCCGTTTTGCAGGTTCTGATATTTCCTCTCCCCGGCGTTTACATCCTGTCGTGGTTGGCGATCGCTCCATTGATCGTGGCGCTGTTGCGGGCGCGTCCTGCGGGAGAGCTCGAAGTTGCGGGCGCGGTTCGATTGCAGCCGGCGTCTCCGTGGCAAGGATTTCTGTTGGGCTACGTTTGCGGCATTCTGTGGTACGCCGGCACCTGTTACTGGATCTTCGACACGATGCGCCAGTATGGCGGCCTGAACGAGCCGATGGCCGTGCTGGTGTTGTTTCTGTTCTGCTGCTATCTCGGCTTGTATCACGGCTTCTTTGGATTACTGGTCAGCCTGCTTGCCGAGCCACGCGACTATCGTCGAGCGCTGGTGGCCTCACCTTTCTTGTGGGTTGCTGTGGAACTGGCGCGGACACGCATCACGGGATTTCCGTGGGAACTGCTGGGAATTTCGCAGGTCGATAACATTGCGCTATCGCGCATCGCAGCATGGACGGGGGTTTACGGAATCTCGTTTGAAATCGTTCTGGTGAATGTGGCACTGGCTGCGGCGTTTCTAGTGCCGCGGCCGAAACGCGGAGCGATGCTGGCGGCGGCGCTTGCAGCCGCCGCGGTTCTGCAGGCCGGCCGATTGGTGGAGGCACCCATAGCAAAAGCAGATCGTGCAGCTTTACTGGTGCAGCAGAACATCCCGGTTTCAGCCGAGTGGAATCCCGTTTATTTTCAACAAACGCTCAGCGATCTCACGAACCTCACCGAGCAAACGGTCGCGAATAGCCCCGCTGCGAAAATTGGATTAGTAGTTTGGCCGGAATCACCGGCACCCTTCTTCACCAATGAC
>DATHMO010000209.1:0-50594 GCA_035486995.1 Bryobacteraceae bacterium | reverse complement strand
ACCTTCCAGGATCAGCTGATTGTTCTGCACACTGACCTTGAGATCCTGTTGCGCAACGGCGGGAAGAATGGCGCGGAGGTTCAAACTGGTATCGCCCCAAGCGGTCTCTATCACGGGGCTAAACGTCCACTGGCTTCCGTTGGGTAACATGGATCGCCCTGGTTCCGCGGAAAGTCCGTAGAAGTTTTCGAAGAGCTGATCGACGGAACGCCGGAAATGATCCAACGTCTGCCGAGCATCTCCGGCAAGAAACGTACTCGTCATTAGTTCACCTCTTGTCGATGCTTGACTTGAGAAGGCGAATGCATCGGGCCTTCACAGCCCAATGCTACACCCCTCGCGTGGCTTTCAAGAGTAAGAATTGTTGCTGTAACCGTGAACCTAAGTTGTCACTTGGGAGTGAGGAACTTTTCGTCGATCTCAACTTGATATCCGCTCGCGAGGCGATTACTTTCGTTCGCCATGCCCACCACCGCCATCACTTCGGCGAACATCGCATCAGTCATCCCGGCTTTGCGCGCGGCCGCGGTATGCGAGGCGATGCAGTATCCGCACTGATTGGTGGCGCTCACCGCCACGTAAATCATCTCTTTGGTCAGCGGGTCGAGCGCCCCTGGCGCCATGATCTCTTTCACGCTTTGCCAGGTGCGCCGCAGCGTGGCGGGATCGTGCGCGAGCGCTTTCCAAAAATTGTTGATCCAATCAGTTTTGCGCGTGGCCATAATGTCGTCGTAGACAGCGCGCACTTCCGGGCTAGCGTCCGTGTATTCCACCAATCCTAAAGTCGCCATAACACTCCTCGGAATCGGTCCTTCTTCCTCATCGTATCGGTTCGCGCCATAATGGAAGTACTCCTTACATGATCCAAGAAACGATTCTGGAAGGTCTCACCTTCGACGATATACTTCTCCAGCCGGCTCGCAGCAGCGTGTTGCCGGCGGAAACCGACACCCGCACCTGCCTGACGCGGCATATCGCGATCAACATCCCGATCGTCAGCTCGGCCATGGACACGGTCACCGAGTCGCACCTTGCCATTGCACTCGCGCAGCAGGGCGGCATTGGTATCGTGCATCGCAACATGTCCATCGAGCGCCAGGCTGAAGAGGTGGACCGCGTGAAGCGCAGTGAAAGCGGCATGATTGTCGACCCCATCACGATCGAGCCGGAGCTGAAGATTTCGGACGCGCTCGCCTTGATGAAGCGCTACCGGATCTCGGGCGTGCCCGTGACCAAGAACGGACGGCTGGTGGGGATCCTGACCAATCGCGATTTGCGATTCGAGACGCGCCACGATCTTCCGATTTCGGACGTGATGACGAAAGAGAATCTGATCACGGTTCCGGTGGGCACCACGCTCGAAGAGGCCGAGAAGATTCTGCACCATCATCGCGTCGAGAAACTGCTGGTGGTGGACGATCATTTCGCGCTCAAGGGCTTGATCACGGTGAAGGATATTCAGAAGAAGCTGAAATATCCCAGTGCGGCCAAGGATCCGCAAGGACGATTGCGTGTTGGCGCGGCCGTGGGCTCCGGCGCAGATTTTCTGGAACGCGCCCAGGAACTGGTGGCGCGCAAGGTTGACGTACTGGTTGTCGATTCCGCGCACGGGCATAGCGATCGCGTGATGGAAGCGGTTCGGGTTATCAAGCACACGTTCCCGGATGTGGACCTGATTGCCGGTAACGTCGCGACGTTCGAGGGCGCACGCGATCTGATCGGCTTGGGCGCCGATGGCATCAAGGTCGGGATCGGGCCGGGGTCGATTTGCACCACGCGCGTTGTGAGCGGCGCGGGCGTGCCACAGATCACGGCGATTGCGGAATGCTCGCGCGCTACCCGCGGTTCGGGCGTGCCCCTGATTTCCGATGGCGGCATCAAGTTTTCTGGAGACATCAGCAAGGCCATCGCGGCCGGCGCGGACGCGGTGATGATCGGCAGCCTGTTGGCCGGCACCGAGGAGAGCCCGGGCGAGACCATTCTCTATCAGGGGCGGACGTTCAAGAGCTATCGCGGGATGGGTTCCATGGGCGCGATGACCGCTGGATCGGATCGCTATCCGCAGGACACGAGCGGCAAGCTGGTGCCGGAAGGCATTGAAGGCCGCGTGCCGTACAAAGGGCCGCTGTCGGAGTTGGTATACCAGTTGGTGGGCGGCTTAAAGGCCGGGATGGGCTACTGTGGGTGCGGCAATATTCGCGACTTGCAGCAGAATGCCAAGTTCTTGCGGGTCACATCGGCGGCGCTGCGGGAAGGGCACGTACACGACGTGATCATTACGAAGGAAGCGCCGAATTATCGTTTAGAGTAATTACCTAAGCCGCGCTAGCCGGCTTGCCATACAGCACGTAATTCAGGCTCTGGATGGAAGCGTCATTGACGTTTTGTTCGGCTTGGAGCTCGGCAACGAGCGCATCGGCTTTCTCGGCCTGCGCGGTGGCGTTGGCTTGAATCTGTGCCACTTGCGCGTTTAAGGTGGCGATCTGGCTGTTCAAACTTGTGTTGGTTTGAGTGAAGCCGGCTTCCTCGGTTGTGATCACGCCGTCGATGGGATCGGTTAACTGTGTGAAATTGCTGGCGAGGGCTCCCAGGCCGGTGGTCGACGATCCGACGAAAGTAAAGGCGTCGGCGATTTGGGTGTCCGACAGCGCGTTGAACGTGCTTTGATCGAAAGTTAATTGCCCGGTATTGTCGGCAAACGAGATTCCGAGATCGGATAGGCTGCGGATGCTGCTGGAGGTGCTCGGATTGTAGTAGGTGACCAACTGCTGCATGTCGCTAGAGATCTGGTTGATTATCAGATCTCCGCCCAATGGTCCGGCCGACGCTCCCTGCTGCGCCTGCACTTGGGTGATCAGCGTGTTGTAGTCCGTCACCATGGTTTGCAATGCGCTGCTCAACTGCGAACCATCGCTCGCCAGCGATAGCGTTACCGATCCCGAGGGGTCGGTATTTTCGAGGGTGAAGCTGACGCCGGGAATAACACCGGTAACGTTGTTGCTGGACCGAGTGACCAGGATGCCGTTCAAGTCGAAGCTTGCGTTGGAGCCCTGATTGGTGTCCGAGATCAGCGCCTGATTGTCGTTGAGTTGGATGCTGGTGGGTCCGGAGGCCGCAAGCGAGAGAGAGTAGCTTCCAGCGCTGCCCGTGACCGTGGCTGTTACTCCGGCGCCTGCGTTGTTGATCGCTTGAGCCAGCCCGTTCAGATTATTGCTGGTACTGATGTTCAGGTTGTAGGTGGTGGAACCGACCACCAAGCTGAGTTGGCCGCCGGTGGAAACCGGTGTGCTGGTTGCATCCGCGTACGTTTGGAGCGACGTTTCCGATCCGGTGCCGCCATTCGAAACCAAATCTGTGAAATTGTTGAGCTGCAGCGTAGTGGCTCCGCTGTTGCTAGCCGAAACGACGAGGTAGCTATTTGAGCCGGCGGTCAAAACCGTAGCGTTCACCCCCGCGTTCGCGCTGTTGATCGCATTGGCCAAGCCGCCGATATTGTTTTGATCGCTCCCAGTCAGGTTGAGCGAGTAGGTTTTGGAGCCCACCTGCAAGTTGACGTAGCCACTGGTTGAAACAGACTGAGTGGCCGGGTAGCCGGTGAGCGAGGTCTCCGTCGCGGCCGAGGCCAGCGAGGTGATATCGGATATGGTGTACGTGGCCGGGGCGGTAGCGCCCGTATTGACCACCGAGACCGTGCTCGAATCCGAGCTGGACGCCGAGAGTCCCTGAGTGCTGGCTACCGTAGCCAGCGCCGCTACATCGGAGCCCAACGCCGCCACGGTTGGCTCCAAACCCTGGAGCGAGGTGATCTTACTTGTATTGTCATTTATCGAGTTTTGCAAACCCGTGATTGGCAGCTGCGCGATCTCGACTGCGCGCTGAATGATGCTCTGGAAATCGCTAGAGTACGTGCTGACTCCCGTGAAATACTGAGGAGCCGTGACGTTGCTGACGCTACTCGCTGGAGTTGTGCTTGTGGTACCCATCTGACCGAACTATCGGCCAGAAGCGACGGGTTCTTGAACTTTCTTCGATGTCAGCGCACAAATTTTCGCGGCCACCTGCTCTACTTGCTCCGCCGGCAGATGGGAGTACAGCGGAAGACTGAGAACCGTGCGCGCACATTCTTCCGCCACCGGAAAATCGCCGGCTTTATATCGCGCATCGGCATACGCAGTCATAAGGTGAATGGGCAGGGGATAGTGCACCGCGCTCTGTATCCCCGCCGCTTCTAACCCGCGCTGCAACGCATCGCGTCCGGCCGTTCGAATGGTGTAGAGACAATACACGTGGCGCGCTTCCGGCAGCGCGTGCGGCCGCGTGACATTGGAATGTTCAAGCAAGCGATCGTACTCGCGAACCAGGGCGCGGCGCGCTTCAATCCACTGCTCCAGACGCGGAAGCTTCACTCGCAAGATGGCCGCTTGCAGGGCCGGCAGCCGGTAATTGAATCCCTTGAGACTTGGGTGATAGCGTTGCTCCTCGCCCCAACTGCGAAGCAGGGCGGCCGTGCGCGCATATTCGGGATTGTTGGTGGTGAGCATGCCGCCTTCACCAGCCGCGCCGAGATTCTTGGTCGGATAGAAACTGAAGCAGCCGATATCGCCGATGCCTCCGGCGCGCCGCCCGTGATATTCAGCGCCATGCGCCTGCGCGGCGTCTTCAATCACTGCCAGCTTGTGGCGCCGGGCGATGTCCAAAATCGGAGCCATATCGGCGCATTGGCCATAGAGATGGACCAGCAGAATCGCACGGGTGCGTGCGGTGATGGCCGCTTCGATCTTGCTCGCGTCGATGTTGAACGTGGCGGGATCGATATCGACATACACCGGAAGTGCCCCAACGTAACCGATAGTCGCCACTGTTGCGTAGAAAGTGAAGGGAACCGTGATCACTTCGTCGCCCGGTTGAATGCCCGCGGCGAGCAGAGCCAGATGCAGGGCGCTGGTTCCGGAGTTGACCGCTACGCCGTATTTCGCGCCGCAATAGCTGGCGAACTCTTCTTCGAGCGCGGTGACCTCGCGGCCGCCGACGTATTGCCCGCTTTCGAGTACGCGCGCTACCGCCTGGTCAATCTCGGTCTTCAGTTCGTGATATTGGGCGGCAAGATCAAGGAAACGGATCATGCGGAGGATCAAGTGAGCAGCTGTTCAAACTTGCGAGCGGCTACTTCCCAAGAGTAACACGCAGACACCATTTCCCATGCTGCTTGGCATTGGGCGCGGCGCGCATCGGCGTTGTCGAGCAAATGCAGACAGCGCTCGGCGAACGCGGCCGGCGAATCCGCGATTGCGATGTTTTCTCCATTGTGCACATCAAGCCCTTCGGCCCCGATGGTCGTAGAAACCACGGGAATGCGGGCGGCCATCGATTCATAGATTTTGAGCCGAGTACCTCCGCCGACGCGCAGAGGAACGATGGACACCGCCGATTGCCACAAGTATGGGCGCACGTCGTCCACGGTGCCGGTGACGTGAATGCGCGGGTCGCGTTCGGCCAAGCGCCGGATTTCGGCCGTGGGCCGCCGTCCCACCACCGCCAGCGAACACTCCGGACGGCGTCGGCGAATGAGGGGAAGCACTTCGCTCCAAAACCATCGGATGCCGTCGACGTTGGGCCGCCAGTCCATCGAGCCGACGAATACGAGATCGGTCGACGGAGCAGAGGAATGCGGCGGCGCAAAATATTCCAGATCAACTCCGGTCGGGACCGCGTACGTATGCGCGGCGCCGTAAAGAGACCGGATCGTCTGGGCGTCGTTCTCTGAAACCGCAACAATACGTTTCATCGCCTGGCACACCTGTTTTTCGTATCGCAGCATCCGTTCATGCTGTTCCCGAAGATAGAACCTATGCAGGGGTGGTCCGGCGTGTTCGGCATCGCGCTCCCAAAGGACGGACTCGACATTGTGCTGGAAGAGAACGGCGCTGCTGAGATCGGGAATATTGGCGGCCGCGGAGAGAAAATCACAAACAATGCTGTCGAACTTGCATTGGCGCGTCAGCGATTCGACATGACGTTTCAGCGCGGTGGAGCGGTATCGCAGCACGGCCTGAGGTAAGCGCGAACAGCAGAATCCTCGTAAAACGGCCGAGTAATAGCGCGCGCCTCCAGGGGTGGGCACGCCGTGAGGAACCGGGTAGGCCTGGGTGCAGTATTCCGAGCTGCGCGCGACGCCAATTCCAGGTTCGGGCAAGTCGAGCGCGGCAAAGTGGATCTCGTGCCGCCGGTGCAACTGCTTCAGCATTTCAAGCGTACGGATTTGGCCGCCGGATCGGGTGGGATGCAGAAACCCCGCCTTCACCCACAGGATCTTCATACTTGCGCCGCGGCCGGTTCGGATGCTGCTGCGGCGTCGTGCACTGTCATCCCGTTCCACCACCGTTCGCGCCGGCCAGTGAGGAACAGGTCGCCCCATAACTGAAGATTCAGGAGGCGCCAGATACGGTCGGTAGCGTCCTCGCGACCCGAGCGATGCCGTTCGATCAGCGCTTCCACTTCGCGCAGGTCCAGATGCGCCGCCAGCAATCCATCGCGCGACCGCAGCGCCGCGTACAGCGGTTCCGCTCTCGCGTCGAGCAGCCATTGCCGGAGCGGCGTAGGGAAACCCATCTTCTTTCGGTAAATAATCTCGCGTGGCAGCAGGTTGCGGACGGCCTTCTTGAGGACGTACTTCTGGACGCGTCCTACAATCTTCACGGCATCCGGGATGGCGGCTGCAAACTCCACCAGCGTGTGATCGAGGAACGGCACGCGGCTTTCGATGGAGGCCGCCATGCTCATTTGATCCTGCTTCATCAGCAGTTCCACCAGGTAGGTTTTCTGGTCGGCGTACAGTGTACGCCCGAGCGAAGATGCGTTGCGCGCGTTCCAATAGCGCATGTAGCCGTCGCACCGGGTTCCCGCCTCGAATGCGCAATAGAAATTCCGGACGAACATCGACTCAAAGTCCAGATCGCGTCCCAGCACCGTATGCCGCAGCTTGCGCCGCATTCCGGCGCTCAATAGCCGCGATGTCTCCACTTGACTCCGCACCCAGCGCCGGAGCCGTCCGGGCACAATTCCGTAGACCGAAGCCATGCGATCGTTCAGCATTTGCCAGCGATAGCGTTCGTAGCCGGCGAACAGCTCGTCGCTGCCTTCGCCCGTCAGCACCACCTTGACATGCTCGGCCGCGAGCTTCGAGACAAAGTACAGCGAGACGCTGGACGGCCAGGCGATCGGCTCGTCTTCATGCCAGATCAGCCGGGGCAGCGTGCCGAAGAAATCGTCGATACCGATGGTGACTTCGCGATGGTTTGTGCCTATAGCTTGGGCCACGCGCCGGGCATAGCTCAGTTCGCTGAACTGGGCTTCGGCATAGCCCACCGCGAACGTTTGCACTGGCCGTGAAGCCGCGCGTTGCGCGATCGCCGCGATGGCGCTTGAATCCAGGCCGCCGCTCAGGAATATGCCGAGCGGCACGTCGCTCATCAGATGCATCTCGACGGATTGCTCCAGGCGCCGCCGGGTCTCGGCGATCCAGGGACGCGGGTCGGGGTTCTTGGTCACGCTAGCGAGCGGGATATCCCAGTAACGCTCGATCGCGAGCTCGCCTTGTTCGGCCTCCAGCACCAGCCGGTAGCCGGGCATGAGCTTATGGATGTTACGGAACAACGTGCGATCGCTGCTCGAGTAGCCGAACGCCAGCACCTCGGGCAGCAAGTCTTCCGCCAAGGCCGGCGAAATCTCGGGATGCTCGAGCAGCGCCTTGATTTCGGAGGCGAAGACGAACACCCGGCCGTCCCAGTAGTAGTAGAAAGGCTTAATGCCCAACCGGTCGCGCGCGCAGAACAGGCGGCGCCGTTCGGCATCCCAGATCGCGAATGCGAACATGCCGCGAAACCGCTGCAGACAATCCTCGCCGTACTCCTCAAATGCGTGCAGGATGGTCTCGGTGTCGGACCGCGTTTGATAGCGATGACCGGCGCGTTCGAGCGCTGGACGCAGTGCCGCGTGATTGTAGATCTCGCCGTTGAAGGTGATCCAGCGCGAGCCGGTCTCGTTGGCCATCGGCTGGTGGCCGCCCTGGACGTCGATGATGCTGAGCCGCCGCTGGGCGAGATGTGCCCAGCCGTCGTGATAAAAGCCGAAATCGTCGGGGCCGCGGTGACGGAGGGCATCGGCCATGCGCCCTAGTGTCACCACTTCGCCAGAGCGGGTGCCGGCCGCGGGCGGGGCGGTCACGAATCCGGCAATTCCGCACATTGTACGATTAGTGCGAAAACGGGGGTAGGAGTCTCAGGATTGGGTAGACTGGGAATGGAGGAATGGGTGAGTGGTTGAAACCGGCGGTCTTGAAAACCGTTAGCGGGGTAACTCGCTCGGGGGTTCGAATCCCTCTTCCTCCGCCATTTATTTGCGTGAATTAGCGTTCTCGCGCCAGGATTTAGGGGATCGCCACCACGCGAATTGATTCCGTCGTCGCTGCGCCGTTCGCGCCAGACACTTCGAAGCGAATGCTCACGTCGTTCGTCTTAGGCGTGTAAGCCACGTAGCCTTCCCGCAGTTCCTGTGGGTCGAATGGAATGGCCTCGGTCACCCCGGCTTCGGAAATGCTCATGGTGCCCTTAACGGCGCCGGCGATTGCCGCTGCCGCCCGGTTCCAGCGAATCTCCAGCTGATGCGGTGGAGCGCTCACTTTCAAGCCCAGCGGCGTCTCGTAATTGGATGGTGCCGTAGAAGCCGCAGCCGGCTGCGACGGAGGTCCTGTTGCAAGCGGAGCCGCAGACTCCGCTGCTTCGGTTGCGGGAGCCGAGCTCGCCGACGTGGCGCCGTGCGAACTCCAAAGCTTCTGCGTCACGACAATTGCCGCCACCACCAGAACCATCGTCGGTATTAGCCTGGACCATCGAAGGCCCGCGGTTGCCGCCGCCAGTGGTGCTTCCGCCGAGCTGCTGAATGTCGATCTCATGGGCGCCTCTCGCTCAACCTCGAATGGATCTGGAAAACGCCAGCCCGGGTGCCCGCCCGCCAATTTCGCCTCATCGAAAGGAAACCCGAATCCGAAATCGCGTGGCTGGGGCTGTCCGTCGTGCCAATAGAACAGTGCCGCTTCACCGTGGCCGCGCCGCGCAACTCGGATCAACAATCCGATGTTTCCGTTTTCGTAAAACAGCCGGTCGAAGGTTCGCACATCGCGCGGGCCCATCCGCAACTGGCCTTCGCGCTGCGTACGGAAGTAGCCAATCACACGCAGCTCACGTCCATCGTGTTCCGCTCCCCGGCGTGCGGCCTCGAAATCTTCCGACGCCGGAATCACGACAAAATCGTCGGCCATCGTCGCGGTGAACGGCGATGTGATGGAGCGCCCCAGCAAAATCCCCCGAATTTCCCCGGAAGTTGCGATCTGAGCCGTCAATTCCCGGACCACGCGCAGGCTCAAGTGGACGGAAAGGCCACCCGGCGCCTGCCAAACGTAGTAATTGGCGGGATCGTATCCGACTTGTGCGCCGCTTGCCATGGTTCCTGATCGATCATCTATCGATTCAGGACCAGCGCCCATCGCCGCTTAGTACCATGAGGTTCCAGTACCGCGGCGATTATATACTGGTGGCCGGTGAGATCGATTGCCCCGGTTCTTATTGCATTGGCCAGTCTGCAGGCGCAGCAAGGCCCGCCCGAGATCACCGCGCGCGACACGCCCACCTTCAGCACGGGCGTGAACCTGGTCAGTGTTCCTGTTGTTGTACGGGGTCGCGACGGGCATGCCGTCGGAACGCTCCGCAAAGAGGATTTTCAGCTGTTCGACAAGGGCAAGCCGCAGATCATCAACAAATTCTCCATAGAGAAGACCGAGCTCGCGAACGCGCTCACAGCGACGGCCACGCGTACGCACGATGACAAATCTCTACCGTCGGCTCCCGCTCCGATCGCCCAGCGATTCGTCGCCTATCTTTTTGACGACGTCCACTTGAGCTTCGGCGATCTGGTGCGCGCTCGTGACGCCGCCGATCTTCAAATCGCCCAATCGCTCGACGGAACCACGCGCGTCGCCATCTACAGCGCGTCGGGCTTAACGACAACTGACTTCACCGCTGACCGTGATGCGCTGCACGCCGCATTGTTCTCGCTTCAACCCCGCCCGAGCACCGACCATCATTTGGATTGCCCCGACATCGGCTACTACCAGGCCGACCTGATGCTGAACAAGAAGGACCCGCGTGCGATGGCTACCGCGATCATGGAAGTCTACGCCTGCAACGGCGACCGGCCGCCCCCTGACCTGGAAGACCAGATGCGAAACAACAACCGCTTTCCGTCTGGACCGGAAATCACGGCGTCCGCCAAAGCTTCCACCGCTTTGCGGCTTGGGATTCGTGACTCCCGGTTCGCGCTTGAGGTTCTCACCAACATGATCCGCCGCATGTCCGCCTTGCCCGGCACAAAAAGCATGGTGCTGGTTTCGCAGGGGTTTCTGCTGGTGGACGAGCATCGCGCGGAAGAATCGGCCGTTATGGATCGCGCCGTTCGGGCGAACATCATCATCAACTCACTCAACGCCCGCGGACTGTTCACCGTCGATCCCGACGCAAGCGCAAAGGTAAATGGCGGCGAGGAATTCCTGAACAATAAATCAGGGTACATCCGCGAAAGCCAATTACAAAACCAAAACGTTCTGGCCGAGTTAGCCGCCGGCACGGGTGGCACATACTTTCATAACAACAACGATCTGGGCCTGGGGTTCCGGCGTGTGGCGAGCCCGCCCGAAGTCGTCTATATCTTGGGATTCTCGCCGCGTAGCGAAAAACTCGACGGCAGCTACCACGCGTTGCGAGTGACGCTCAAAAATTCCAAGGATCTGACGCTCGAGGCGCGCCAGGGCTACTATGCGCCTTCACACGCCGCCGATGCGCAAGAGGCTGCCAGGAGCGAAATCCAGGACGCTCTGTTCTCGCGCGACGAGTTGTCGGGCATTCCCATCAATCTGCAATTGCAATTCGTCTCGCTCAGCGACACCAGCGCGCGTCTTGCCCTGATTGCTCATTTGGATGTGAAGCAACTCCGGTTTGGAAAGACCAACGGACGAAATGGCAATACATTGACGATCACCGCGGCGCTGTTCGACACGAATGGCAACTACATCACCGCGAGTCAGAAAACTGTTGAAATGAGTCTCAGCGATCAAACGCTAGAAAACGTGCAAGCGTCTGGAATCAACGCGCGAATGAACTTCGATGTTACGCCGGGCGCTTATGTCGTGCGCTTCGTGGTGCGGGACTCCGAAGGCAAGACCACGGCCGCGCGCAACGGCCAGGTTGATATTCCATGAGACGCGCTGCTGGTTTCCTGTGGGTGCTCGCGATCGCGGCGCCTGATTACGCCCTCGCCCAGGGCGCCAACACCATCCGCAGCGAGACCAAGATCGTTTTGGTAGACGCCGTGGTCACCGGCAAGAAGGGCTATGTTCACGATCTCACCGCCAAGGATTTCCAGATCTTCGAGGACGACAAGAAGCAAACCATCACCAGCTTTTCGGCGGAAGGCGATTCTGCGGCATCCAAGCCCCAGACGCACTACATGATCCTGCTGTTCGACGATTCCAGCATGGATAACTCCCAGGAGCGGACCGCACGCGACGCCGCCATCAAGTTCGTTGACGCCAATGCGGGCCCCGAGCATATGATTGCGGTCGCAAATTTTCGTGGCAGCCTTCGAGTGACTCAAAACTTCACCGACGACGCCGCGCGGTTGAAAGCCGTTCTCGCAGGCGCCCAACCGGGCGCGATGATGAACCCCGCGGGCCCAGATCTTACATCCGCCGCCAGGTTCAACGCGCAGAGCTTATTCCTCGCCCTCCGCAACCTGGCGCGCACTCTTGCGAGCGAGCCCGGACGCAAGACAGTGGTTCTGTTGAGCGCCGAAGCCCAGCTTCGCCCCGACGAACACATCACCGAAATCAACGCCGCGCTCGACGCCTGCAATCGTTCCAACGTCGCCATCTACGCCATCGACACGCGGGGCTTCACGGCGTCTCCTACCGGGTTCGGCGATCGCGTCAATGCGGGCGAACCGCCCTCGCGCATGAGGATGGGAGGCTTGGATTGCACCCTGGATTCAGCCGCTCCCGGCTGCCAGCAGCAATCCGCGGAAATGCCCACGCCAGCCTCGAGCTCACGCAACCAACAGCCCGCTCTCGAAATGCTTGCCGTCGGCACCGGCGGATTCGCCATAGCCAATTCCAACGATCTGGCCAGCGGGCTGGACAAAATCGGCAAGGAACAGAACGAATACTATTTGATCGGCTATACTCCGCCCGATTCGCCCGAAGGCAGCTGTCACAAGTTGCGCGTGAAAGTGGATCGTGGAGGGACAGCCGTGCGGGCGCGCGCCGGCTATTGCAACGCGCGATCGAACAATGCGCTGGCCGGCAGTTCTATCGAGAAGGAACTGGAAAGCCTCCCCGCTTCGCAACCCGGCGGCGCGAACGCGTCGCTCGCAGCGCCGTTCTTCTACACGTCCGATAGCGCTTCCGGGAGCAATCTGGCGCGCGTGAATCTCGCCATGGAGATTCCACTGAAGAAGTTGAAGACCGAAAAAGAGCGCGGCAAATTGCGCGGCACTGTCCACGTGCTAGGCATGGCACACCGGCCGGATGGCAGCGTGGCCGCCCGCTTCAGCGAGAGCGTCGCACTGGAGTTCGACGACGAAAAACGGCTCGCGGCTTTCCTGGCCACGCCGTTCCACTACGAGAATCAGTTCGAAATCGTCCCCGGGTCCTACACGCTGGAAATCGCTTACGACGCGGGCGATGAGAGCCGCGGAAAAGTGACTTCGCCACTCGCGGTGGATCCCTATCAACCTGCGCAATTCGCTATCAGCGGGTTGGTTTTGAGCCGCCAGTACGGTCCGGCGTCCGATCCACGGCTTCATACGGATGCACTGTGGACCGCCGATCGCACGCCGCTCCTCGCAGAAGGCATGCGCATCGTGCCCACCGGATCGAATCGTTTCCTCAAAACCGAAGCGCCGGCCGTTTACTTCGAAATCTATGAGCCGCAAGCGACCGCCGGAGTCAGCGTTACCCTGCGCATCACGGATCGCAAAACCGGAGAACAAAAGCTGGACACCGGATCCATGTCCATCAATCGTCCCGCCACCGGCGGCCTAGCTATCCCAGTCGCCAAACGCGTGCCCATCGATCCGCTGGCTCCAGGATCGTATCGTCTCGAACTGGAAGCCACCGATAGCACCGGAAAATCGGCCCGCCGCACAACCGATTTCGAAATCCAATAGGAGATAAACTGGTTCCGATGGAACCCAAAGATTCGGCCTTGTCGCGTCGCGGTGTGCTCGCGGGAGGCGTCGCGCTGGCTGCCCAAAGTGGCGCCCTGCTTGCCCAAACGAAGCCTGCGCAATCCCCGCCGGCCGCTCCCGGCCGCAAATTCCGGGGATGGATCTCGCGCGGCACTGGACCGGGTCGCACCTCGCTCCAGGAACTGACGCTGCGCCCCATCAGCGGACGGCAAATCGTGGTCCGTACCGAAGCAACCAATCTTTGTTACTCGAATTCGAGCGACGTGCTCGGTGTTCCGCAACCGGGCATGCCCCCACCGCCACCCGCCGGTGCTCCTCCGCGGCCCATTCCGCCAGCTTTCCTCGCGATGTCGCGCATGGCGCTTATTCAGGGACATGGCGGCGTGGGAATCGTGGAAGCTGTCGGTCCTGAAGTTCGCCGCGTTCAAGTGGGCGATCGCGTGTGTGTCTCCGGCACTCCGCAATGCGGATCTTGCTATCAATGTCTGCGCGGACGCGCCGATATGTGTCAGTTTCTCGGACGCCAGGGCCCGAACGACTTGGTCCCTATCGCCGACATGCGCGACGGCACGCCGGTATACGCTAATTCGCACATCGGCGGACTGGCCGAGCTGATGGTCACCTTTGAAGAATGGGTGGTTCCGGTGTTCACCAAGGCAAACGCGGTCGATCTCGGCATGGTCTGTAGTTGCGTGACGGTCGCGGGACTGGGTTGCACTGCATCGCAGGTGCTGGCCGCGATTCAAACCGGTTCCGTTGTCGCTGTCGTCGGATGCGGTCCCCTGGGACTCAGCGCCGTGCAAGGCGCGCGCATCGCCGGTGCATCCACAATCATAGCGATCGACCCCATTCGCGTTCGCCGCGAAGTAGCGATGAAGGTGGGCGCCACGCACGTGCTCGATCCGAATGTCGATGGCGACAAGCTGGTCGAAAAGGTTCGCGAACTTTCGAACGGCCCGAACAATCGGCTCTGGGCTGGTGGCCGCGATTCCGGCGGACTCCTCGGCGGAGCGGGCGCGGACTTTGTGGTGGAAGGCGTGGGTGCCGATCGCGCCAAACCTAAGTTCGAGGCGGGCCCCGATCCCACCGGCATTCTGCCGCTTCAGCAGGCGTACATGATGTGCGCGCCCGGCGGCCACATCGTCACCACCAGCTTGCCCACCGGCAACATCACTTTGCCTGCCGTAGTCTTTACCATTGGCGGACGCACGCATCACGCCGGACAATACGGCGGCGCCAATCCCATGCGCGACATTCCGCGTTTTGTAGAGTTGCTGGACAAAGGCCAATTCGATGCGAAGTCGCTGGCCACCACTGTGGTCCCGATCGAAGGCATGCTGGACGCCTATCAGCAAGTGATCGAGCGCAGCACCGTGACCGCAATCATGACCGCATAATGGCCTTTCGTATCCGCCATGGCCGCGCCGGCGACGCGGATTTTCTCGCTTGGGTGATGTTCTCCGCCTCGCGTGCGCATCTCGCTCGCGGTCTCTGGGATTTGATCATTGGGGCTGACGAAGCCGGATGTCTCGACTACCTCCGGCGCTTGGCATTCGCTGAGCCGCGCTCGCTATATCACTACGAAAGCTTTCTCGTCGCCGAAGTCGATGGCACGCCGGCTGCCGCGCTCTGCGGCTTTCAAACGCAAGGTGCCTGGGAAATCGTGGGTGACGCGATGGCGAACGTGCAGCGTGATCTCGGCTGGACCGATATGGATGCAACGGCGTCCTATCAACGCATCGCTCCCATTTGGACCGCGTGTATGCCTTCCGATGCCGGAGCGGATTTCGCCGTCGAAAGCGTCGCAACTTTGCCAGAGTATCGCCGCCGCGGGCTCGTCCGTGCGCTCCTGGATACCGTTCTTCAGGATGCTGTTCAGCGCGGCTGCCGGCTGGCTCAGATCACTACCTACCTGGGAAACGATGCGGCACAATCGGCCTATGAGAAATCGGGCTTCCATGTGCTCGACAAGAAACGTTGCTCCGAACTGGAGAAGATCCTGGGAGTACCGGGCTTTCTGAGGCTAACCCGCGCCCTAAAAATTGACTAAAGGTTTTTCCACCCTGCATCCCGTTGTAACCAGAACTTAAGCAAATTGAAACAATCGAACGTTATAGTGGGCAGGCTGAAGGAGAACTATGGCCGCTGCAGCACCCGCACCCCCCACCGCAGTACACGAGAAACTATCGAGGAGTCCCGCAAAGATCGGTATGGCCGTCTTCGGAGTGGCTCTCGTCGTCGGACTTATTTACACCATAATCAGCCTTGCAAATGATTTGCAGGCGGAACGAGGTACGTCGATTTACCCGTACCTTTTGCTGGGCGTCGCCCTCCTGGTCGCGCTTGGTTTCGAATTCGTGAACGGCTTCCACGATACAGCCAACGCCGTTGCAACCGTCATCTACACGCATTCCATGGAACCCCACATGGCGGTGGCTTGGTCCGGTATGTGGAACTTCATTGGCGTCTTGACTTCCACCGGCGCGGTCGCGTTCACCATCATCACTTTGCTCCCGGTGGAATTGATCCTGCAAGTGGGCGCTGGTTCGGGCTTCGCGATGGTTTTCGCGTTGTTGATCGCTGCCATCTTGTGGAATCTCGGCACATGGTGGTTCGGATTGCCGGCCTCGAGCTCGCATACCATGGTGGGCTCCATCATCGGCGTGGGCATTGCGAATCAATTGATGAATCCCAGGCAAGGAACCAGCGGAGTGGACTGGACGCAGGCGGCGGGTGTGGGCAAATCCCTACTTCTTTCGCCTCTGGTGGGGTTCGGCGTCGCGTGGTTGCTGCTCATAATCTGTAAAGCGATCATCAAGGACAAGAGGCTGTATGAGGCGCCCGCCACCGGTGAGCCGCCTCCCTTCTGGATTCGGGCTTTGTTGGTCTTCACCTGCACCGGTGTGAGTTTCGCGCACGGATCGAATGACGGACAGAAAGGCATGGGGCTCATCATGCTGATCCTGATCGGCACCGTGCCCACCACCTATGCTTTGAACCGCGCAGTGACGGCCTCACAGACGGCGGACTTTTTGGCGGTGTCTCAACAAACCGTCCAGGTAGTCAGTAAGTACGTCCAACCCTCCGCGGTGGTGGCGGATCCGCGCGACGACTTAACGGCATACATTCGCACCCGGGATTTCAACGCCAACACCATGCTAGCGCTACGGTCCCTGATCAGCGATATCGGCAACGAGACCGCGCTCTACAAAGAACTCAAGAACGTGCCGCCCGATATGACCCGCAATTTCCGCAACGACATGTATGTGGTCAGCGAGACTATTCGCCTGGTTCAGAAATCCGGCAAAGCGGAGTTCAGCGCGGACGACCTGAAGATCCTCGGCAACTACAAGAAGCACGTCGATCTCGCGACGAAGTTCATTCCGTTATGGGTGAAGGTGGCGGTGGCGATGGCGCTTGGTCTTGGAACGATGATTGGCTGGAAGCGCATCGTGGTAACGGTGGGCGAAAAGATCGGTAAGGATCACCTGACCTATGGGCAAGGCGCGGCCGCTGAAATCACCGCCATGCTGACCATCGGCGGGGCGGACTATCTTGGCCTGCCGGTGAGTACCACGCACGTGCTTTCGTCCGGCATCGCCGGCACCATGGCCGCAAATCACACCGGGCTGCAATGGAGTACGGTTCGCAATCTCGCGATGGCTTGGGTGTTAACGCTGCCCGCTGCAATGCTTCTCTCGGGCTTCCTGTTCTGGGGCCTGAAGAACGTGTTCTAGAGCGATGGAAAACGCCGAGCTGGATATACTCAGGTTCAAATACAAGGCGGCGGTGGAGCGTTGGGTCGCCGCCATTCGAGCCGAGGAAGACCTCGCCACGCCCGATCATTCCATGGTGGCGGTGGAAAATTGGGACCAAGCGAACTTCGCCGAGGAAGACGCGAGAAACGTCGCTAAAGCTGCGCGCCAGGAATATACGGACGCGCTTCGCCAGGTCCTCTATAATTTCTAGAGGGTGTCTTTCGCCGACCGTCTAATCCAACAGATCCGAGCCAAAGACAGCCGCTGTATTGTTGGTCTGGATCCGCGCGTCGATCAAATGCCGGCGTTTGTGCGCGGAAACGGCACGTACGCCGCGATCACCGCGTTTCATGAATTGGTGATCGATGCTGTCGCGGATCTGGTTCCAGCCGTAAAGCCGCAGTTGGCGTTCTTCGAACAATATGGCGTCGCGGGAATGCAGGCGTTTGAGAACACGGTGCTTGCGGCCAAAAAGCGCGGCCTGCTGGTGATCGCCGACGGCAAACGCAACGATATTTCGTCCACGGCTGAAGCCTATGCGAATGCGTACCTCGGCGAAGGCGAATTTGATTGCGATGCTCTTACCGTCACGCCGTATCTCGGCCGCGACAGCTTGGAACCCTTTGTAAAAACCTGCGAGAAACACGGCAAAGGCCTGTTCGTGATTCTGAAAACATCGAATCCGGGATCGAAGGATTTTGAAGACCAACCGCTCGAATCCACCGGCCGGCCGCTGTATGAAAAGATCGCCGGCGTGATTCAGGAACTGGGCGATGGATTGGTTGGGGACTCGGGATACAGCTCGATCGGCGCGGTGATCGGCGCCACGTTTCCCGAAGAAGGCCGGCGTTTACGTGCCTTAATGCCCAAGGCTTTGATCCTTGTGCCGGGTTATGGAGCGCAAGGCGGAAGCGCGCAGGCCGCGGCGGAATGCTTCAATAACGACGGACTCGGCGCGGTGGTGAATTCGTCGCGCGGAATTACCTATGCGTTCGGCGATTCCGATATCTCACGCGATGCGTTCGTGCGGTCGGTTCGCGAAAACACGCAGCGCATGATCGAGGACGTGAACTCCGCAGTTAGCCTCGCGACCTAACCTCGCAATTCAGCGAACGCTTCTTCGATCTCCTGCTTAGCCGCCGGCCCGGGCACCGTCAGAGGCAATCGCGGCGGACCGCCATAGTAGCCGGTAAGATCCATCGCGTGCTTCAGCCCGCCGATGCCGTGTTTGGTCGTCACCAGCTTGGCGGCGCGGCCGATACGATTTTGCCAATCCAGCGCGGCTTCGGGCTCGCGCGTGCGATGTGCCTCCCAGATGGAAATGGTCGCGTACGGCGCCGGATTCGCGAATGCCAGGATGCCGCCCGAGCAGCCGATGGCGAGCGACGGCGCAAGCGTGGTTGCAGACCCGGTCAGGATTTGGAATCCCTTCTTCGTCTCGCGCACCATCTGCATCAGCTTCTCGACATTGCCCGAGCTTTCCTTGATCCCGACGATGTTGGGATGCTGCGACAGCTCGGCGACCGCTTCGGGCGCGAGGTCGATGCCGGTGTTCTGCGGAAAATTGTAGAGCAGCACCGGGATCTTGGCTTGATCGGCGACGGCGCGGAAATACAGCATCTGCGTTTCGGGCTTCGCGAACTGCCCCTTGAAGAACGACGGCGTTTTCACCAGCGCCGCTTTGTACCCGATATCGGCCGCGCGATTGGTCAGCGCGACGGTCTGGTGGACGCTGTCCATGCCGGTTCCCGCGATCAGCAGTTTCTCGGGGCTCGCCCACTGCGCCACCCACTCCCAGAGCTGGATTTTTTCGTCCGAGCCCAGCATCACGCTCTCGCCCGTGGACGCCACAACCACATATCCCGCCAGGCCGGTGGTGTTCCACTTCTCGATGTTGTGCTGGACTTTGGCTTTCCAGATCTCGCCTTCATGGTTGAAGGGCGTGGTGATGGGGCTGAAGATGCCTGATAGTTTCATAAATGAAAATGGGGCAGCCGCGTTCCGGCCGCCCCGTGACTTTACGACAAAACTTAACCCTTCGCGACGAACGTGATGACGAAGGTGTAGAGCGCGAGTGATTCGATCAGCACCAGACCAAAGATGAGTGCGAACCGGATGCCCGCTTGCGCTCCTGGATTCCGTGCCGAGGCTTCGCAAGCCGAGCCGGCGAGCTTCCCTTGGCCGAGACCGCAGAGACCGGACGCGATGCCCATCGCCAAATAAGCGGCCGGCAGCTTCAGATCGCTTCCGCCACCGGTGGCGCCGGGGGCTTGCGCGAAAATCGGGCTGGCCAGCGCCATCGCGAGGCCCGCCGCATAGATCAATTTACGTTTCATTCAGTTGTTCTCCTTGTACAAAGTTGCTCGCCAGGAGGTGGTTCCGTCTCTGCCCTGGGGGGCGAGGGGCTCACACAAGCGAACCGATAAAGCCGTTAGTGTTCTTCGTGCGCCACTGCACCGCCGACGTAGATCATGGCGAGCAGCATGAAAATATAAGCTTGTAAAACCGCGACGAAGATATGAAGACCCATGAAGACAGCGGGCGCCACAATAAAAGTGAGGGACAAGAACGTCAGGGTGACTTTCTCGCCGGCAAACATGTTCGCGAAAAGACGAACGGTGAGGGACAGCGGCCGCGCAAGATGGCTGATGAGTTCGATCGGAATCATTATGATGGCGAGCGCGGGAATCGGTCCTACGAAATGCAGAAGATATTTGCCAACACCCTGTTCACGCAGCCCCATCCAGTGATAGTAGAAGAAGACGACTACCGCGAGCCCCAGCGGAACCGCCGCGGTCTGCGTGGGCGATTCAAACCCGGGGACGACCCCGATCAGATTCATGAAAAGAATGAAAACGAAGAGTGCGCCAAAAAAAGGCGCGTATTTCCTGCCGTGTTCCACCGCGTCGTCGGTCTGCCCCATCACGAATTTATAGATTGCTTCGAAAGTCAACTGGAGCTTGCCGGGAGTCTCGACGGAGAGCCGGGAACGCAGGATGGCGAACAACACGAGGATAATCGCCACCACCAGGATTTCCATGGTAAGCCAGGTCTCCCAAGGATGCGCGGGATCGTGCGCAACGCCAATAACATTCCAAAACGCGTCCAGCGGCGCGGCCAGGAAGCGGTTGAACAGGGCGGTACTCCAGGTTTCGGCTTCAGCTTGCATAAATGAGTTCGTAGACGATTTCGAGGACGACTGCCGCGCCCGAGACGAGCAACCCCACAGCCGCGGCGGCCAAGTTCAATCCAAGAAACTTGATTATAACCCAGGCTCCGGCCACCAGGGCGACCATGCGGAGGGCGTAGAGGGCCGGATTGGGCTTCTTGGGATTGGGCCCCAGGGCGTCCGCCACACGACGCCAGGCGCGAAAGCTGGCATACGAGATGGCGGCGCCGATCAAAAAGGCGATGCCGCTGGCAGGACCTTTCCACACGGCGGCCCCGATCGCTCCCGCGAATCCGAGAGCCAGGATCAACCAGCCGATGCGCCGGACGACGCGATCGTAAAACTCGGCATCATTTGTCACTTTTGGCCAGCATCATCCTTACTCAATTCGCGGAGCAGGTCGATGATCCCGGCCGCGACTCCCAGTAAGAGAAACACGACTTTGAGAAAGCTGGTATGAAAGACTTTGTCCAGCCCATACCCAATCCCGTATCCAACCAGCACGGCGACCGGCACCACGAAGATCAGGCCGTAGTATTTTCCCAACTGGACGGGGAGGCTGTTTTTTTCAGGCATGCGCCGCTCGCTTGCGTTCCAGGGTCGCTGCCGCCTGGTCGGCGGTTTCCTTCACTAGGAAGCCCATTTTGGGATGGGTGGGCGTGATGTCGGGTTCGAGACCAAACTCCTCCAGCGTTTCGGTGGTGGTGGGGCCAATGGAGGCGATTGCCATGCGGCGCAGGGCTTGTTGCATCGGTTCTACGAGTTGCTCTTCGGCGGCGATGCGAAACAGGTGCGGGATCTGGATGGAGGTGGTGAACATGGCGACGTCGGCGCGGCCTTCTGCGATCCGATGCACGGCTTCGCGCAGCGGCGCTGTGTCCTCGGGCAGGTCCCATTGATAGACGCGTACGGGCGTCACTTCGGCGCCTCTCGCGCGCAGGCCGTCGAGCAATTCTACATTCGATTTGCCGTATTCCTGGACCGCGATCTTCCGTTCGCGGCGGCCTTCGAGGGTGGCCAATAATTCTCGCCAAGTATTTGGCTCAGGTGCTGTGACTGCCACGGGAACCTTCATCTCTCGCAGCGCGGCCAGGGGTTTTGGACCTCGCGCGGCGATTGTGATCTGTCGCAAGGCCTCGGCGAATTTTTCCCCTGGATAGCGCGACGCCAGCACTTTGTCGAGCGCCCGCGTGCCCACGCCGGTGAGAAAGATCACGAGATCGAAGTCGCCCGCGAACAGCCGCTCGGCGAAGGCGAACGCTTCGGGATTGTTCTCGATGGGCGCTTCCCGCATGGAGGGGGCTACAAACGGATCGCCGCCTTGTCTGCGAATCAGCTCACCCATTTCGGTTGCGCGGCGGCTCTCGAACGAGACAACGCGCAGGCCGTCGAAGGGCATTACTTGAGAGTAGCAGCTACTCTGATTTTGGCTTCGCTTGCTCTTTTTCGTATTGCTTCAGGACGCGGTTCACGTACTGAATGGTCTCGGCGTAGGGCGGGATGCCGTCATACTTGTCGACCGCCGCGGGACCGGCGTTATAGGCGGCGATCGCTTTTGAGACCTGATGCGGATCGTTCTCGTATTTTTGCAACAGGTCGCGCAGGTACCGGGCGCCGGCTTCCACGTTTTGCTCGGGATCCAGCGGATTGGCGTTCAATGCCGCGGCGGTCCCGGGCATGAGCTGCATCAAACCGATGGCGCCTTTGGGCGAAACGGCATCCTGGCGATAGCCGGACTCTGCTCGCGCGATGCTGTGCAGGATGGCGGGTGGCAGACCGGTGTGAATCGCGGCTTGAGTGACGAGCTCTTGTGGCGTCAGATCCGGATGAATCGGAACGGGTGGAGGCGCAACGGGCGGAGCCGGGGGAGCAGTGTAATCTTCTTGCTCAAACGAAGCCACCGTGTTGGCCGGAAGCTCGATCACGCCCTGATTGGTCTCCAGCCGAATTACGGGACCATCGGCGGTGTGGCTCTGGGCGTGGATTCTGAAGCCATTGGACAGCACGGCGAACTCGCCCGCCTGCGCCGCCAGCGCAATCCCAACAAAACACAGCAATAGTTTCAATGGACGCAAAGCCACTCTACCCATTGTGACGCATTTTATCGGCGCATCGTGCAAGGGAATCACCTAATCTGAGATGGCGAATTCGCCTGGCAAGATCGGCCGCGTTCGGGGCAGCACTCCTCGCCACGATAGCCATCCGAAATAGCACAAGATCCCGGAGAACACCGCGAGCTTCAGGGCGTCGGCCGGGCGCGAGTGGGGCAGCAGCTTCCACAGGATCCCCAACACCGGTTGTGCAAGGCAGGAGGCCCATACGGCCCCGTAGAAATAGCGCCGCTCGTGGCCTTCGCCCTTGGTGGACGCCTTGACGCGCGGGAGCAGGCCCGCCGCGCCCAATACCCAGATCGCGCCGGCGATGGGGAAATATCCGTACTGATAAATCTGCTTCAGCCGCCAGACGCCGGTGACTACGGCCACAACGAGGCCTGCGAAGTTGAGCACCGCGAATGTGATCACGATGCTCCAGGCGAAGGTGTAGCAGATACGGCGATACAGCGGATTCGGCTTATCCTCGACGAAGCGGATGATGTAGGGCCGGGGTTCGGCGCCAGGTAGCCGGCCGCGCAAAGCCGCTATCCCGGTTCCGAGCATCACTAGGGCCAGCCAGAGAAGCTTCGACCGGTCAAAACCGTGCTCGAAGAGATCGAAGGTCCACGGCCCCGGCGCGATAAAGAAAACGAAGATCCAGATTGGCCAGTGGGCCAGCCGGTAGGCGGGTTTGTTGCGGTCCCGCAGCCTGCGCACGAATATTGCTACTGTCCGGCGGGCTTCGCTGGAGCGGGCTTGGGAGCAGCGGGTGTTGCTGCCGCAGGCTTGGGAGAAGCCGGGGTAGGCGCCGGGGCGCTGGAGGCCGTGCTCTTGTCGTACAGCTCGATGATTTCCTTGGTGATGTCGATGCTGGGCGAAGCGTAAATCACGGGAGTATTTTGGCTACCGACGTCCACCACCATGGTGTAGCCGTTATCCTTCGCATAGCGCTCGATCACCGCCATTACTTTTGCGCCCAGCTGTTGCAGGATCTTGTTTTGTTCGGCTTCCAGATCCGCCTGTGCATCTTCTACTTCGCGCTGCAAGCTCTTCTTTTTCGCCTCGATATTCTTGTAAAGATCGGCCTTCGCGGAGTCGCTCATCGTGTTCTGGCCTTTGTTGAGCTGGTCCTGCAACGCGTTAATTTCGTTCTGCCTCTGCTCGAGCTGCTTCTTCTTGGGCGCGGTTTCGGAATTCAACTTGGCGGCTGCCGCCTGGCCGTCCTTGGTGCTGATGATGGCGCCTTGGATGTTGATGATCGCGAATTTGCCTTGTTGCGCCTGGGCGGTCAACGTCATGCCCATTACCAGCACGGGCCACAAAAATACTTTACTTTTCACAGTGAGACTCCTAATCTCGAAAATCATTATATTGTATCCGGCTCCCGTGCGGCCGCGGCGCGGTCAAAACGTCCGCCCTACCGTGAAGCGGAACATGGCCGATCGCTCGACGCTGTACGGCAATACCGCTCCGATAGCGCTGATGGCGTTATTGTACGTCGTCGTATTCGGGAAATACGATTTGTCGGCCACGATTGGCGCCTGAAGAGTACCTTCGAAACGGGTCGGGTTATAAGCCCAATAGACGCGGAACGGCGCGTTCACCACCGGCATCAGAACCTGGAGCTCGATCCCAGTGGAAGTGCGTAGTTTCTGGGAGCCGGGCTGAATATACGATTGGCCCGTGAAGCCGGCTTGCGGAAATTCCTCGTTCAATTGCGCGGTTCGCCCCGGGTTGAGGTGGAGTTGTCCAGGGAACAGCAGTTTGTCGATACCGGCATCGGCGAAAAGTGCCAGCGTGACGGGTCCTACGATAGGAATCCGGTATTCGAAATTGCCCACCATATTCGTGTCGCCGCCCGGGAAGGTGACCTGATAGGAAGGAACCGTCATAACCTGCTGGACGCCCCTCTGGGTGCGCAGCGTGCCATCGGAATTGTAGACGTCTATGGTTGCAACGTCGCTCGGCAGGTAAACAATCGGGCTGATGGTCCAAATGTTGAAGCCGCGCACATCGTTCTCGCCGCCCATGAAATAGCGCGAGAAGGGAGGCGCAGTTTTACCGCCGTAGCCGCTGATGATTCGCGCCGAGAAGTGCATTCCGATGACATGCCCCTTCTTCAATCCGGGGTGAAAATATTTCGCGTCGAAGGTCGGCTGAATCGTATTCACGTTGCCGCCCAGCGCGCTGCCCGAGAACGCCAGCGAAAAGAACAGTTCCCGGCCGCCCGTGGGATTAATGGGATTGTTGATGCTGTTGTAGGTGTAGGACGGCGTTATGGTGCTGGTTCGGATCCCGCTCAACTGATTTGGCCCGCCCACGCCCTCGAAATCGATGTAAGTGAAGTAATTGTCGGCCGCCGTGGTCAACGTTCTGACATTGGAGATGTTGTAGCCGTATGTCAATCCCAACCTCGCAAAGCTGCGCTTCAGCGGATACTGCGCGAAGACCGTACCGCCGTAACCGTTTTGCACGTAGTTCAGCAAATTTTGCGTACCCAGCGAGTTGTAATAACCGATCAAGTTCGTTCCGGCCAAGATGGATGCTTCTTGCGCCTGATTGTAGCTGTAGCGCTGCACGTAGAGAGTGAATCCGGTTGTCACCGTCTTGTCCAGGAAGTAGGGCTCGGTGAATCCAAATTGGACCGAGCTGAGACGCGTGCCAATTTGAGAGCTCAAGCTCAGGGTCTCGCCCAAGCCAAGAAAATTGGCGGTGGAGTACGAAGCGCCGATAAAGCTTCCCGCGATGCCGGAAACGCCGCCATTCAATTGGATGGAGTTTCTGCCGCGCTCCTTCACCTTCAAGGTGATGTCCACCGTGTTGGTCTTGGTGTCGCGCTTGATGTCGGCTGCGTCTTCGGCCTTCAGCGGCTCGAAGTAGCCGAGCTGGTTGAGGCGCAGAATACTGAGCTCCCACAGGCGATTGTTGAAGATCTGGCCTTCGTCGATCAACAACTGGCGCCGGATGATCTTGTCACGAGTGGTGGTGTTGCCGGTGAAGTCGATGCGCCGGACGAAGAATTGATGGCCTTCGTCCACCGACAGCGACATATCCATGAGCCCGCTGTCGGGCATGGGATCGAAGGACGGCTCGGCCACGAAATCGATGAATCCGAAGTCGCCGTACAGCTTGCGCATATTCTCCAGGCCCTTGCGCAGCTTCGTTGTCGAAAAGACGTCCCCTTTTTGCATCTGGAACAGCGGGGTCATCAAGGCCTCGGGAGTACGGAAAAACTTCACACCGGTGAACGTAATGTTGTTCAGGTGATAAAGCTTGCCCTCTTCCACCGTTACGGTGATATCGGCCGCCGTGCCCGGCTTATTAGGGTGGATCAGGGGAATGTGCATCCCCTCGCCGCCGGTCTTACGCATGGTGACCATGGTGTCGGTCACGTGCGCGGTGAAATAGCCGTGGTCCTGGTAGAACACCTGCACGCGGCTCTTGTCTTCGTCGAGCTTGCCTGGATCGTAGGTCTTGGCGAACAAACTTTCGAACAAAATGGAATGCGGGATCCCAATGGGATGCATGTTCTTCATCGCGCGAGTTACGTCGCGATCGCTGAACGCGTTGTTACCCACCACGGTGATCTCGCCCACCTTTACCTTCGGGCCTTCATCGATCTTGAACGTGAGTTCGAGCGACGACGGAGGAACGCGCTTGATCTGCGGGTCAACTTTCGCGGCCAGATGCCCGTGTTCGGCCAACAGTTCGATCAGCACGTTCTTGGCGCGTTGCACTTTGTTGGGGTCGTATTGCGACTCCACCACCAGGCCGACTTTTTTGTCCTTGTAGCGGTCCAGAATATCGGAGACGCTGACGGACTTGTTGCCCTCGTACTTGATGGTCCGGACTACCGGCCGCTCCACCACGATGAAGCGCACGATCCAGCCGTCCTTGCCGGGCTCGCGCTCGATCCGAAGGTCGTCGAAGCGCCCGCTGTTCCATAGCGCGACGAAATCGCGATGCAGGCTTTCTTCGTCGAACCGGTCGCCCTTCTTCGAAAAGATGAGGGCTTGCAGCGTATCCTGGCGGACGCGTCGTGCACCGCGGAACTCGATGGCTTCGATAATATTTTGCGGCGGCTGCCCGGGTCGCGCGAGCGGGGCTGCGGGTGTCGCGGGAGTGGCGGCTGGAGGTGGCGTTGGCGCCTGTGCCGGCGCGGGTTTCGGTTCCTCCTTACCCTCCGGAACGGTCTCAAACGGATTCGGCGGCTTGGGTTGCTGTGGCTGCTGAGGAGTCTGTTGATTCTGAGCCGCGGCCTGCGGAACGCCAACAATCGGGAGGATCACCACCGAGCAAAGCACCCAGGCTCGCAGGCAGCCTAGCCTGTGAAACATCATCTAAACGGGGTTCCTTTCCAGTCTGTGCGCATTTTTCCGAGACAACAGCTTCATTTAAGAAACGACGGTATCGTAACCAGACGGCGCATAGTCCTGACCCGTTGCACTTGCATGGCCCAGGCAGCGCCCAATATCGAACGTCCTATTTTAGCTGAAGTCGACGGGGCGAACCAGTGTGCCGGATGGGAGACACAGGGCGGCCACCGCACAGGAGGGCTGGAGGCAAACGGGGACTAGGTCCGGAGGCCACCGTTGGCGATGATTCCAAGGACATTGCTCTGGCCGAGCGATTGGATAGCCAGGCTCATTTCGTCCACCCGCGTTACGCCCAGCCGCGTTACCAGCAAAGTTCCGTCAGCCAGCGTGGCGAGCAGGTTAGCGTCGGATGCGGACGCGAGCGGCGGGCTATCTAAGATCACAGTGCGAAACCGGCTCGACAAGATTTCCAGCAGCTGCCGGGTCTCGTCCAGGTGCAGCAATTCCAGCGGGCTAATCACCGGCGCTCCGGCGGTCATCACGAACAAGCTGCCCTCGCCCACTTTCTGGATCACGTCGGAGAGCCCGGCTCGGCCTAGTAGATAATCGCTGAGTCCGGGTTCGCGGTCGAGCTGAAAGATACGATGCAGGCTGGACCGCCGTAAGTCGAAATCGCAGAGTAGCGTGGGATTACCGGCCAGTTGCGCCTCGGCCAGTGCCAGATTTGCGGCTGCAAAGGACTTGCCTTCGCCCGGCGATGAACTGGTGATCAGCACCGTACGGATGTTTCGCTCGGCTTTCAAATGCGCCAGGTTGGTTCGCAGGGTCCCGAATTCCTCGCTGGGCGTTTCCAGGGGCCGCAGAGGGTCTAAGAGGATGGCGTCGGGCGACGCATGGAACGGAACGGTTCGGAGCAAATCCAGGTTCAGCGGTGCAGCCTTGGTGGCCGATGCGGTCATGTTCTTCTATCCTCTCGTTGTGTAGTAGTAGCCCACTGTGCTCAGCATCACGACCACCCCGGCCAGACATCCGCCGGACCATGCCAGAGCGCTCTGTAGCCGACGCCTTCGCACCGTCGCCGCGCGCTCAAACAGCGGGATGTCGCCCAGAACCGCCACCCCCGCGTATGCGCGAATGTCTTTGATGCTGTGAACCACACGGTTTCGCGTCTCCCTCATGCCCGCGAGACAAAGGCCTGCAAGCAATCCCAGGCTGGTACCAATGGAAATCATGAACAGGCGCTTGGGCCGTGCCGGTGTTTGCGGCAGCGATGGCGGATCGAGTTGCTCCAGCCGCTCGCCTTGCTGGCGGTTTTCGAGCGCAGTGGACATGGCTGAGCTGTTTAGTCGACGGTCCAGGTCTTCGTAATCTTTTTTGGCGAGATCGCGGTCGCGAATCAGTTCGTCGTATCCACGGATGCCTACCGGCGTGCTCTCGATGCGCGCCTCATAGCTACGGATGGTCCCATCCACCTGTGTGCTCTGCTTGCGGTAGTCTTCCATTTCGACGTCTTTGGCTTGGATCAACCCTTGTGTGCGCTGCGCCTCCGCCTCCAGGTCGCGCTGTTCGCGGACAAACTGCACGCTTGGCAGACGCGGCGCTGTCGATCCAGGCTGGGCGCTTTCGGCGAGCATGTTGTCCCGTTCTTTGCGTGCCGCCGCGAGCAGATTGAGCAAACGCTGCACGTCGGGATGATTTTCCCGATAGCGCTCCCGCGCCGTGGCGAGCGAATCTTCGTATTGGGCGATTTCGTGGTCCTTGTCCGCTAATTTATCGCTGCCCCGCTCGGCCGTTTGCTCGGGCGCATTCGGATCTTTCAGCGCCGCCAGTTGACCACGGTAAATCCGCAATTGATTTTCATACAGCAGGCGCTCCTGATTCACGCGGTTCATCGACATGTTCACGTTGAGCTTCTGTGCCTGCATGGCCGTGAGCTGCTGGTAGTTGTTCTGCTGTTCCTCGGGCAGCCGCCCCATGTTTTGGGCCCGAAACACGCTGAGCCTCTGCTCCAGCTCGTCCAGCTTCTTCCTCGATTCATCCCAACGCTCCTGAAGAAACTGCGTGGTCGAAACGGCTTGCTGCGAGACCTCGCGAACGTTCTCCTCCAGGAACCGGGCCACAAGATCGGTGGTCACCTTTTGCGCCGTGAAGCGCTCGCTGTACGCGAAACGGATCTCGAAGGCCGGGTACTGTTGCGTTTCCCGCTGCCCGGCGTTCATGCTTTGCCGCACCGGGATCACCTGGACGTCCGACAGTTTCATCTCTTCGATCACGTCGTCCATGGGCATGCGCGCCAGCTTCTTTTTGTAGAGGCCGTGCGTGTTGATGATGTTGGTCAGCGTGGCCCGGTTCAGAATCAGCTGCACTAGCGCGTTCACGCGGCCCTGGATGTCCTGCGTCGTATTGGCCGGCACGAAGCTTTCGGGCACCTGCGGTGGAGCCACTCGAATAGTGGCCACCGAAATGTAGGTATCGGGCCACAGAAACGCGATCACCACCGACGCCACCAGCGCGACAAACAACGGCGTCAAAATCCAGGCCCGGTTGCGGCGCAGGATGGCGGCATAGTCATCAATATCGAGCTGGCGGCGCGTTTGGGAGGTTGATTCTTCGATGAGCATGGTCAGGGCACGATGATGTGATCGCCGTTCTCCACCGCGATGTTCTGCTCCAGGCGCTTGCCGTTGGTTACTTCCTTGTAGTTGAAGCGCAGGATCTCGCCGCTGCGCAAGACGCGGATCTTCTTGGTATTTGCGAATTCGCGGAAGCCGCCGCCTCGGCTGAGCGCCTCCAGCACCGACGTGGGCGTCACCAGGGCGAACGATCCTGGCCGGTTCACCTCGCCATCGATATAAAACTTCCTGCTGCGGACTTCGGTGACGAATACGCTGACATCCGGGTTGTTCAGATATTGCAGCAGAAGCTGCTTGAGCGTTGCGGTCAGCTGCAAGGGACTTTGTCCGGCTGCACTTATTTCGCCGATCAGCGGCATCGTGATCTTGCCATCCGGCCGTACGGCTACCGGCAGCGTGAAATCCGGCTCCCGCCATACACGGACGAACAGCAAGTCCTCCGCGCCGATCTGATATTTCTCGGGATCCACGGCGACGGCAGCGGAACCGTCGATGGGCTTTGGCCCCTCCACCTTCACGTCTTCACCATTCGCCGCGAGCGTGGCGGCCAACACGAGAATCGCGTACCTCACCTTTCGCTTGCTCCTCTCACGCAGGTCACTTACAGTAAGTAAGGTTCACCCAGATGAGATACTTTCTCGCGAAAACTGACCCCGAGACCTACTCTATCGATCAATTGGAGAAGGAAAAGAGAACGGTGTGGGACGGCGTGAACAATCCGCAGGCCGTCCGCGCCATCCGCGAGATGCAGCCGGGCGACAAAGTGTTCATCTATCACAGCGGCGGGCTTTCGGCCGTGGTCGGCCTGGCGAAAGTGGTAGCAGCCGGCCGGGAGGACCCGAAAAATCCAAAATCCGCCGTCGCCGACTTCGAGTACATCGGCCGCATTGAGCCCCCGGTGACTCTTGGCGAGATCAAACAATCGAAACTATTCGATGATTGGGCGCTGGTGCGTCAGGGCCGGTTGTCGACGATGGCCGCGCCGGAGAAATTCGTCGAGTGGATGCGGAAGAAGAATCCGAAGTCGAAGATCTAAGGCAAATTGGCCACAGATGGACGCAGATAAACGCGGATAGCAAGAAAAAGACTTATCTGTGTTTATCGGCGGCTAATTTCTTTTCCCAGGCGTCGAAGCCTGCAATCACTGCCCCCAGGAACGCGCCAGCGCTGACCGCCGCCCGCTTCATCGACCATTCCCGCCGTGGTGCCGCGTCTGCCACATGCTCGGGCCGGGCGCCCATGCCGACGACGCGCCCCATCAGGCGCTGGACTCCCGGCACCTGCGAGATCACCTTCAGTTGCCAGGGTGCCTGCACTGGACGATTGCCAGCCTGAAATACGCGGTCGAACATCTTATGCGCATTCACCTGCAGCGCCTGCGTTACGCGCGTGGGAAACTCGCGCCGCTGTTGCACTTGCGCCAGCAGGGCGTCTGTCACTCGCCGTTCCCGCAACGGCCCTGCCAGCAGATTCGCAGTGGCCACAGCGTCCTGAATCGCCAGATTGATCCCCACGCCGCCGGCGGGCGACATCGCATGCGCGGCGTCGCCGATGCACAGCAGCCCCGGCAGATACCACTTGCGCAACCGGTTGATCTGCACTGTAAGCAGCTTGATCTGATCCCAGCTCTGCAGCTCGTGTACGCGATCGGCTAGATACGGTCCAATTCGCGCAATCGTCGCCCGCAAGGCCTCCAGGCCCTCGCGCTTGGTTTGCTCGAACGTACCCTTGCGGATAATCAGCCCGGCCTGAAAATAGTCGCCGCGATTGATCAACACCAGCAGCCTTCCGTAATTGATATTGCCCAGCGCCTGCTCGGGATCGGCGACATGCCGTGAAATGTGAAACCACAGCACATCAATCGGTACGCCGAACTCCTGTACCTGGAGACCCGCCGACCGCCGCATCGTCGAATGCCGTCCGTCGCATGACACAACCAGGTCCGCCCGAATCTCGACCAGCCCCTCTGGCGATCGCGCTTCGACTCCGATCACACGGGCGCCCTCGCTAATCAGCGCGATGCCCTCATGCTGGATGCGGAGCTCAAAACGAGGGAACCTCTTCGCCCGCTCCGAGAGAAAATTGAGAAAATCCCACTGCGGCATGAGCGCGATGAACTTGCAACGCGTGGGCAAGTGGCGAAAGTCAGCGGCCCGGAATACGAAGTCGCCCACCCGCGCGCTCACCGAATGCACCTCTTGATGCGGCAAGTTGAGAAAGTCGTCCAGGAGCCCGAGCTCATCCATCACTTCGAGCGTGGATGGATGTACGGTATCGCCGCGAAAATCCCGGAGGAAATCGGCGTGCTTTTCGAGAACGGCAACTTCGACGCCCGCCCGCGCCAGCAAGTAGCCCAGCATGACGCCCGCAGGCCCGCCGCCTACGATGCAGCAGGTGGTCCGAATTGATTCCACAAGGCCCTCCTGCGGTGAGACTCAACCAGAAGGACCAGGGTTACGTTAGCGCGCGTTGTCGTGATGTTCCGAGTTCACGTAATGGCCGGCGTCGTTATCCACGCAGGCGGCGGCGGGTTCAAGCGTGTCCCGCTGAAGCGTTAAGACCCGCGTGATGGTCCACGGTTTCACCAGCACTCCCGGATCATCGGCCATCATCTGGTACCGAATCGTATCACCGACGCGTTGGAACCGTTCCACCACGTGCAATTTCTTGCTGTGAAAGAAGCCATTGTCGGCCAGCCAATTCTCGTCACTGAGGCGCGTGACATCGACGACCAGCGCGTCTCCGTCCCAGTGACCTACCGAGTCGCCGTTGTCGGTGGCGTCGGTCTCCGGGTCCGTACTGTGGGCGCGGCCGTCCAACGGAATCACCCGCCATTGATCGCCGGTCGAATCGGCGTAGAGGAACACCACCTGATTGGCGGTCTGGATGATCTGCTGCGGAGGCCCAATGCGGGGAACGCCCGGATTCATGCAGTGCAACTCGTGGTCTAATTTGACCTGATTGTCGTTGAGAAACTTTACTTTCGCGACAAACTCGGCCTTGTACTCTGGCAGCGGATCGGGCTTTGGACGCGGGGGAGGCGGACCACCAGCCTTAGCGCCGCCGGGTGCAGGCGCCCCGAAGCCGAGCGCGAAAGACCCGTTGCCCACCGGATGTACCAGCTCTCCGAAAAAGTGATGCCATACGCCATTAAAGTCCGGATGTCCATCCGCCATGTGAGGCGTAGGCTTGCTCGCAGCGTCCGGATACTTCATAGCTTCCGTGACGTAGGAGGATGCCGGGGGACCATAATTCAGTTCCTGGCCGAAAACGTTGGCGGGGATCATCAGGGTCGCCGCGAGTCCAAGACCCGCTACGCCCGCATAATTCATGGCTTGTTGGAATTTCATATGTTCGCCCTCCTTCTACTTTGCCGCAGCTGGAGCCGGCGGCGGAGCGCCACCGCCGAGATTATAGACACGACCATCCGGGTAAGACAGCTTCAACAAGAACCCGAAGCCCTCTGTGCCGTCCTTCGCCGGATATGCGGTAACCGTAGCCTCGGAACCATCAACCAACTTCTCTTTCGTCAGTCCGCTGCCTTTGAAGAACATGGGAGGCACCGACTGCAGGCGCCACGTGGTGACCTTCCCGTTTTCATCTTTCGCGTCGAAGTAAACGAAGATGTGCGGGTTTACCCAGTCCACCTTGGACACTACGCCCTTCAGCGTGACCACCTTTTCCGAGTTGAATTCGGCCGACACGGCGTGATGCGCGGCCAATGGCACGGCGGCAACGAGCGCTAAGGCTGCGGCCAGCGGCGCCAGACATTTCTTCGTGATCATAATCACAACCCCCCAAGGTATCTAGATATATCGTTCAACGCCAGCTGAGTCAAGGCCTATTGGCTATGTAACGGCCATGGTACCTTCAACCTTTGAATCTCACACATCTCTTCGATCTCTCGTTTCAGGGCCGCCGGGACCATCCGGCGCTCGAATTCCAGGGTGAAATCTACACCTTCGGCGATCTCGACGCGCGCAGCAATCGTCTGGCCCAGCTGCTCGCGAGCCGCGGTCTCAGGACGGGCGACCGGCTGTGCGTTTACCTGGCCAATTGCCGGGAAATGATCGACCTGTATCTCGCCTGCGTCAAGCTCGGGGTCATCTTCGTCCCCATCAACATCCTATATCGCGAGCGAGAGCTGACGCATATCCTTACGGATGCCGAGCCCGCCGCGGCCGTCTCCACCACCCCGCTCCCGTGCGCGGCGCCGGTTTGGGATCCTGCGGAATTGACGCGCGAAGCCGCCGGATGTCCCGACGTTCGCCCCACAGTCACTCTCGATGGCGACGCTCCAGCCGGCATCATCTATACGTCCGGCACCACCGGAGTCTCGAAGGGCGCCATCCTCACGCACAACAACTTTGCCGCGAACGCGCTCAATCTGCTGACCTGCTGGCAGATATCGAGCGCCGATCGATTCCTGCTGACTCTGCCGTTGTTCCACGTCCACGGCCTCGGCAATGGACTGCATTGCTGGCTCATTAGCGGCTGCCGCATGCGCCTGCTCGAGCGCTTCGAGCACCAAAAAGCCGCCGCCGAGTTCCTCGATTTCCGTCCCACACTGTTCTTCGGCGTTCCCGCCATGTACGTTCGCCTGCTCGATTTCACTCCGCAAGAAGCTCGCGAGATCGGCGGCTTCGTTCGGTTGTTCGTCTCCGGCTCCGCTCCGCTCCCGGCGCAGATCTTTGAGGAATTTCGCGAGCGCTTCGGCCACGCTCCGCTCGAACGCTACGGTATGTCGGAAACGCTGATGAACATTAGCAATCCCTACTCGGGCGAGCGCCGGCCTGGCAGCGTCGGCTTGCCATTGCCCGGAGTCTCAGTGCGATTGCTCGATCCGGAGGGCCGGCCGGTGGAATACGGCGAGGTCGGCGAAGTGCACCTCAAGGGTCCAAACATTTTCGCGGGTTATTGGCGGCGCGAGGACGCCACCAGCGCGGCTTTCGTTGACGGCTACTTCCGTACCGGTGACATCGCCACGCGCTCGCCCGACGGTTATTACACGTTGTCCGGCCGCAAGAGCGATCTCATTATTTCAGGCGGTTTCAACATCTATCCCAGGGAGATCGAGGAGTTCCTCCAGGAGCAGAATGGAGTGGCCGAAGCTGCCGTCGCAGCCGCGCCCGATCGCGTGCGGGGCGAGGTCCCGGTCGCCTATGTGGTCACAACGCGCCATATAGATCCCACGGAACTCGAAGCGATTTGCCGCGAAAAGCTCGCATCCTTCAAAGTTCCGCGTTCGTTTATTATCGTGGACAAGCTGCCGCGCAACGCGCTCGGCAAAGTTCAGAAGCATCTCTTGCCTAAGGCTTAGTGACAGTGGGGCGGACCCCAGGTCCGCGGGCGACGCCCACGTCCGCTTTTCTTCAGTGTGTTTCATTGAGCCGGACCAGGGGGTCCGGCGCAGACGAGGGCGTCTGCCCCACCGTCACTCGAACCCGCCCGGCACCAGATCCTCGTCCCGGTTCAGTTTGCGCCACTCCTTGGCGGTGATGAATCCGATCTTCTGCCGCTTGGAATCGGATTCCAGCACCCAGGCAATCTCCTTCATTGCCCACAGCGCCGGCTGGGCGCGATCCACGTAGCGGTTGCAATCGGTCACTCGCATTTGAACCGACCGGTCCATCAGCGAACAGAACACGGACTCTTCGCTGTCGGCCGGGCCGCGCATCACCACGCCATTCGCGCAGGAATCGCACAGACGCGGTGCATCGACGGATCGCGTGCCTTGGAAGACTTTGATCTTGGTCATAAATTCCCCTTTCCCGCACAACGTGCGAGCGCTGAGAGTTTGTTACTACGCGGGAGACTAACGGAGGGTGGAGAGGCTACCCGCTAGATTTGCGAATTGATCGTCAGAATGCAATGCGGGCCTCCTCTTAGTAAGTTGGGACTGGATCAAGATAACATGGGCGCGGAAACGCCGCCAAGCACTTTTTGATTAATGTTTTTTACCACCCAGGCGAGTGGGTGCACCCAGTGCATGTCCTGCAATGAGGTACCCGCAGCTCGCCCGGTTAGGGGTGAATCCCTAGTGTCACATTCGCTTGCGTAGTGTTCCCGCCGATCGTGACAGTGACCGGCACGGCGGTTCCGGTGGCGGCGCCCGTGGGAATCGTGACGTTGATCTGCAGCACGCCGAGAATAGATCCGGGAACCACGCCCGCATAGGTTACCCCGGCGCTGGCATCCACGCCGCCAATCGTGACGGTGGGCAGTGGCGCCAATTCGGGCAACGGAGGAGTGATGCTGGTGGGAATAATGTACCCCGTGTTCGTTTGGCCGGGCACTCCCGACAGACCAGGCAGATTGTAATCACCCTCGCCGGTAAGATAAAGCGTCACGATTTCTCCGATGACCGCTAGATTGGTGCCGCTGTTGAGCGTTATGGTGCCAGTAGCGCCATTGTTGAGGGCGGCCGCCTCGCCGGTACCCGAACCGTTGGCGGTGAATATGCCGGGGGCTGTGAGAGCAGTGGTTACGGTCGAATTGGCGGGCGGATTACCACCGTTTGTCAACACAACATTGTCGACCGAGGGAGTGGTGACCTCGTAGGGAACCTGCACCGTGACTTGATTTGCGCTTACATATAACACCGGCGCCGCCACCCCGTCGATGGTGACGCTGACGCCATTGAGCGAGGTATTCACGTAACCATTGGTGATGGTCAGCGATGCCGGGATCGGAGGGCCGATGTTGGTGCCGAAGATGGTCACCAACTCGCCGGGACTGACGGTCGCGCTGGCGTAACTGGCGGCGCTAAATATTCCGGCGATAGAGGGAGCGCTGGTGACTGGAACAGCCATGCCCGCTGAAGCGCCTCCAGGCGGCGGATTGACCGCCATCACGTTCAAAACTCCCGAAGCTGTCAACAACCCCGATGGAACCACCGCCAGCAGTGCCGTTGGGCTTACCACTGTGGTGGCCAAGGGGGCCGCCACTCCCTGCACCATGGCTACCGTGGCCGAATAAAAATTCGTACCGAAGATCGTGATGGTCTGGGCGCCGGCGCCCACCGGAAGCGTGGGTGGCCAGATGTTGGTAATGGTCGGCGTCAGGCTGATCACGGTCAGGTTTACCGTAACGCTCTGCGACTTCGTCGTGACTGCCGTACCAGACGCAACTATAGTGACCTTCCCCGTGTAGGGCGCGGTTTGCGCCGCCAGCCCCGCCGTGGTCACAGCGATTGTAAGGGTCACTGAATCACCCGGCAATACGACGCCTACCGTGGGTGTCACCGTCATCCAGGAGGCTCCTGAGGTGGCGGTGAACGAAATGGGGCCGCCGTCCGTGGTTAATGTCACCGTCTGAGCCGGCGGATCGGGCGGGCCAGTTAGGTTGAGAATCGTCGGCGTGATCGCCAGCGTAGAGGCCGACTCAGTGACGACCAGATTTACCGCGATCACCACCGGAGTTCCAATGCCTGTGATCGTTAAATCCACCGCAGCGTTGTACTGGCCTACGGCCAGGCTGGTGGGGTTCACACGGACACTGATCGTAGCGGGCAATGCACCGCTGTTCGGACTCGCGGTCACCCAAAACGTGTTCGCCGGCGCGATGGCGGTGGTGTACGTCGGCGCGCCCGCACTAGCTTTCACTGAGATCGTTTGCGCCGCCGGCAGCGAAGCCGCACCGGATTGGTACGTGAACGTCAAAATCGACGGAGTCGTCGTGATCGTCTGTGCTTGTAGCGCACAAGCCAGAACACCGCATGCGAAAAGTATCTTGCCCACGCCGGGCTTATCGGCGCACGCGGAAAAACTTTGAGCTACCGCCGGGGCAGTACGATCTTGCGTCGCATGGTCAGCACCGTCTCATCCCGCTGATTCAAACCCCGATGTTCCAGCCGGACCACGCCGCTGGGCGGGTCCATTTCGAGCACGGTAGAGGCCGCGTAAATCGTGTCGCCATGAAACACCGGCCCGCTATGCCGGATCTCGGAATACTCCAGGGTCGCAAGCGCGCTTCCGCCGATGTCGGCCTGGCTCAACCCGATCACCAGGCTGATTACGATAGGCCCTTCCACCAGTCGCTGCCCATGTTGCGATCCGGCCGCGTAGTGCTCATCAATATGTAGCGGGTGCTGATTCATGCTCAGCAGGCTGAAGAGCGTGTCATCGAAGTCGGTGATTGTGCGCCCCGGCCAATGGCGAAAGGTCTGTCCCAGTTGCAGTTCGTCGAAGAATCGGCCATAGCCCATACTTCAACGATACACACTTCAGCGCGCGGGTTTGAGCCGCTTGAAATAATATGCCGGGTACGTCTGCGTCACCATAGGGCGCGGCGCCATGTCGGGCGTGCCGCGTTCCTCGTTCTTGTAGATGTAGGGAACTACCGCGACCAATTCCCATCCGTCGGCGGCCAAGTCCTGCATCTCGCGCGCATCCACCTGCCGGTACTGCGCGGGTGCGGTTTCATGCGGCAGCAGCGCTCGCATTTCGTAAGCCGGGCCAATCGCGCGATCACGCTGCGCCCAAACGACTAACGCCAGCGCGGCAGAGATACCAATCAAAATCAGGCTCCTCAAGAACAAGCCGGGTCTCATTGACATCCCTGACGCGCAACCGGCGTGAACCGTGCAAAACTTTACCGCCAGTGGCCGCGATGGTAGTGATAGGCGCCGCCATACGGATGATAGTACGGCTCAACCCACACATGATGGCCGTGCGGCGGCAATGCCCAATTTCCGCCCACCCATACCCAGCGGCCGCCATTCCAATCCCAATATCCGTTGGTCCAAACGTAACCGGGCCCTGGCGCGACGCCGACCGGTCCTACAACCTGCGGTGGCGGCGGCATGCTTCCGACGCTGATGCCAATATCCACGCGGGCAAACGCGCTCGGCGAACTTACGGCCAGTCCGATCCCCAAGGCAGCCGTAGCAAGGATTTTATTGAATTTCATGGTCCCCTCCTAGCTCGGACAAAAGCAAATCGGGTTCCAATCGCAAATCATTGAGGCCGATGAACTTGCGCTATTTCGGGGATTGAAGATTTTACCGCCGCTCGCCTCCGTGCCGGTGCGGATCTTCCGCCTGTAGCTTTTTCCATTGCTCTTGCGTCAGCACGCCGCGAAATCCCAGCAGCATCCGCGCGTTGGCTTTTTCCAGTTCGGCGCGAGCCTGGGCCACTCGATCGATCTGCGCCAGCACCTGTGCTTCGTCGGGCCGGTCGGCCTCAACTAGTGGCTCCAGGATCGCTTCTTCCTTCTGCAATCCCGCGCTCAAATCGATCAGCTTCAGCCGGCTTTGCTGGAAAAGCGTGTCGATGCGCTTTTGCTGATCGGCCGTCAGCCCCAGCTTCTGCACCATGCCCGGATCCATCCACCAGCGTCCCGGCGGACCAGCATGAAAAGCGCGCTCCATTGGCGGACGATTCGGACGCATCGGCGGAGGCGGGCCGTCCTGCGCCCAAAGAACTCCGGCGGCGACGAGCGCGGCGTGGAAAACGAAAAGGCAACGGATCATGATTATTCCTCGGCCACCAATTTCATTAGGGGCTCGAGCGAAGAAGGTGCGGTACGCGACACCTGGACGTCCACCTGATTGAGCAACACCGCGTCGTTAGCCAGCGCATTTCCGCTGTGGCGTGGAAGGACGAAGCTCGCGACAATGCATACGGCGGCCAGCACCAGAGCCAGCGCGAGCTGCTGTGAAGCCGTCCAGAAACGTCGCTGGGGAATGGCAGAGCCCAGCGCAATCACTTCCTGCGCCTGATCCTCGCTCCAACCGCGGACGGCCGAGCGAAACTCCCCGAGCGCTTCGCGAAATTCTTCTGACGTAAGATGCCTCATGCGGTTCCTCCCAACCGAGCCCGCACCGCGCGCAATGCGCGGAACAGATGCGTTTTCACCGTACCTTCCTTCATTCCGGTGGCGCAGGCGATTTCCAGCAGATCCATGTCTTCCACGAAACGCAGCAGGAAGACCGTGCGCTGGCGTTCGGGAAGCTTGCCAGCGGCTTCCCAAATCGCCGCCACTCGTTCCCTCAATAATGCCTGAGCCTCGGGCGACCGTGCGTCGTCGGGGATGGACCGCCCCGCCGCATCCGCCGGCGTGACCGCGGTGAGACTCGCCCGTCTCCAAAATTGAAAGCGCCGGTTGCGATATTGATCGCGCACCAGGTTCACCGCGATCTGCATCAGCCAGGTTTGGATGCTGCACTCGGCGCGAAATCGGCCGCTGGCTTGATAGGCGCGCAGGAAACAATCCTGGGTCACGGTCTCGGCCGCGTCCACGTCGCGCAACGAAGCCAGTGCGAAGCGGAAGACCTTAGGGCGATAAAGGCGTACCAGAGTTTCGAAGTCCAGGGCAACGTCCGTACGGGCCGCGTGCTCCATCTCGGACGTTGCCGGAAATGCCATGGCGTTTCGATCGCGGCGCGATTAATGCGTGCCGAAGCCGTGCGGGCCAGGTCCTCCGAAACCGCCAGGACCACCCGGGCCCCGCCCAAGCGACTCATACTTGGACGGTTGATCCCCCGTGAGAATCGCATAGAACGCAGCATCGGCCGTGCCTTCGGCCTGCACTTCCTGCGTGGTCAAACTTCCAATCGCCGCGGCTTGGACGGCGATGTCAGCCGAGTTGCCGCTTTTGATATCGGTCTGAAGCGCGGTTCGCGCCGTATGCATGCTGGTGCGGATGGTTGACAGCGCCGTCTCTTCCGTTGTGAAGATGGTTGTGGCCGTTGTTTGCTGTGCCGAGGTTAAGTCCAAAAGGGTGGTGAGCCGCGCGACTTTGTTGCTGACAATCTGAGCCGGCGTGGGCGGAGTCCTGTTTTGTGCCGTCGCAATCACAGACGTAAGAGCCAGAATTGCGGTTGCGGCGAGAATTCGTTTATTCATGTGCGTGTAGACGGATTCTCGCTAGGCTGGGTTTACATGTGAGACCGGGGTTTACCGGTAAACTGACGTTCATGGCTAACGAGGAACTCTTTCAAGGCAGCATCGCGCTTATCAGCGGTGCGAACAAAGGAATCGGCTACGAAATCGGCCGCGGGTTGGGCGCAAAGAAAATTACCGTGCTGCTGGGCGCGCGGGACGAAGCACGCGGTCAGGCTGCCGCCGACAAATTGAAGGCCGAAGGCGCGGACGTGCGTTTCATCAAGCTGGACGTCACAGATGGCGAAACGATGAAGCACGCCGCCGAGCGGATCGAAAAAGAATTTGGACGCCTCGACATTTTAGTGAACAACGCCGGCATTGGGGAGTGGGGGTTCAAGCCGAGCGACGTCGCTCTAGCCAAGGTGCGCGAAGTCTACGACACCAATGTATTCGGCCCCATCGCGCTCACGCAGGCCATGCTGCCGCTGCTGCGTAAATCGAAACACGGCCGCGTCGTGAACGTATCCAGCAGCCTCGGCTCGCTCACGCTTTCGAGCGACCTGAATTCTCCATTCGCGGATTTTCTCTCTCTCGGCTACAACACTTCGAAATCGGCCTTGAACAGTATGACGATTCAATTCGCCAAAGAGCTGAAGGGTACGCCCATCAAAGTCAACGCCATCTGCCCCGGCTATTGCGCCACCGACATCAATGGAAACAGCGGTCCCCGTAGCGCGGCGCAGGGAGCGGTGGCGGCGATCCAATATGCCACTATCGGCGACGACGGACCCACTGGCGGGTATTTCAACGAGGAAGGACGAATACCCTGGTAGCTCGGCAGGCGGCTAACCGAACGCTTCGTCGTAAGGAAAATCGCAGCCCAAGCGCTTGAGTTCCGCGCGGCAGTGATCATCGATCCGTTGTTGCAGCGCCGGCGTGAGCAACTCATCGGACCCCTTGTTCTGCCCGCGCCGGATCATCGCGCCGTGCGGTGCCGACCACGGAACAAGCATGCCGGTTTCGAACTTATGTTCGATCTGCTTCATGTGGCCGAACGAAGATCGCCCGACCACGGCTTCCACCTCATCCTCCGACAGCGCGACCCCAAGAAAAGTGGCGATCCTGCGCACTGTTCCCGTAAGGTCCCGCTTCAGCTCCTCATAGGTCATGAAGAGAATGTTCTCGCGATCGCGCACGCCCCAATAACTCTCCACGAACGTGGTCCAGTCGCAGAACTGGAAAGCCGGCGATAGGAAATATTCGACGAAGTTCGGCACCGACGGCGTCATGGGACCCATTGCTTCGGCGCGAGCGAAGTGATAGGCCGAGACGCAAGCGTCCTTGGGATCGCGAACCACCGCGATGTAACGGGCCTCGGGCGAATACGGGACCTGGCCGAACTCGCGGTGAGTTTTGATCACGCGCAAGCCGGCGGGCGAATTCTTCCACGCAGTCTCATCGGAGAGAGGAACGGCGTACTTCGGATCGGGCGAGTCGGGCCATGGAACCAGATCGTGGATGTGTTCGAACTCGGCGGCGCCGTGGTGGATCACCTGCACCACGATTTGCATCAGCCAATTGGTGCCGCTCTTGAAGTAGACGCAGGCGAAGACATCATGGGCGGTGGCCTGGTAGTCGCCGAAATTGCCGTAGAATTCGCGTCGGCGCCGCTTAGCCAGGCGATTCCACAGCCCCGTTTTCTCCATCGCCTTCGCCAGCGGAACGAGCAGCCCATACAGCAACACCAGGCTCGGGTAGCGAACCCACGGCGAAAACGATTTGCGCCGCATTCCACGAGGCTTGTCGGTTGACATAGGGGTTTGCGGTCAGTGCCAGAGTTGCTGGCTTGCGAGCGCCGCGCCTTCTGACAGCGCCTTTAGCTTCGCCCACGCGATTTGTGGATGAACACGCAGGCCGAGCCCGCAATCGGTGCCCGCGATCACGTTTTCGCGACCCACTAAGCCGGCATAAAGCGCGATGCGATCGGCCACCAGTTCGGGATGCTCCACCACGTTGCTCGCGTGGCTGACCACGCCCGGGATCAAAATCTTCCCATCAGGCAGCTTTACATCCTTCCAAACCTTCCACTCGTGCTCGTGGCGCGGATTGGCCGCTTCCACCGAGTAAGCACCGGCCTTCACCTTGAGCATCAGGTCCACCAGATGCTTCAACGGAAGATCGTGCGTGTGGGGACCGTGCCAGCTTCCCCAGCAAATGTGATAGCGCACGCGATCCTCCGGAAGTCCATCGAGCGCATGATTCAGCGCGTCGATCCGTACCTCGGCGAATTTGCGGTACTCCGGGATGGTCGGCGTGGGTACGATCATATCGTAGGTATCGGGCAACGCGGGATCGTCCAATTGCAGGATGAACCCGGCATCCACGATGGCTTTATACTCGTGCTTCATCGCGTCGGCCAGCGCGAAAAGATACTGCTCGTCGTTGGTGTAGTATTCGTTGTGGAAGAAGTGCTCCAGCCACCCTGGCGCCAGCACGCACATGAACGTATCCTCGGCGCGTGCACCGGCTTCAGCAAGCGCGCTTTTGAAGACTGCCAGATCGTTTGCCACTTCCTGATGGCCGATGTAGTTGATGGGACCATTGCAGATCGTGCGTTCCGGCGGCAGGAACCCCTCGAAGTTCAGGCTTTTATAGAACTCGGCGAATTCGGCGCGTTCGCCCGAGTTTCCGCCCATCCAGCCGGTCTCGCCCGGATTGAGCTTGCGCGTCCCGAGGCCCGAAAGCCGCTTGCCGTAGTAGGCGAAGCCGAAGCCGATCTTGCCCAGTTCGCCGTCGCTGATGATGTCAATGCCGGCGTCCGCCTGTTTTCGAATGGTCTCGACGATGCCGGATTGCACGCGAGCTTGCACCGTCGCCAGGTCCGGGCCGCGTCCGGACATGAAGCTGAACGTCATTTCGCGCAAATCCTGCGGACCGTCCAGGCGCCCCGCATGCGTGGTAAGAATCCGATCGAAGCTGCGTTTCATGAGTAGTATAATAAGCTGCTTCGGAGTCTCAATGTTGAGGCGATGACAGCTGTTTAGTTTGCCATCGTCTTTTGGGCTGCGTTGACTGCCTGCGCGCGCTTTGCGTTCGCGAAGTGGAGTTCTGTCTACTTGGCGCCGGCTGCGTCGGCCTCGCACAATCTACTGACGCAAGGAGAGGCGCGCCATGGCGCAGAATGGATTACAGGGCCCTTTCGCCCTGAGCGATCAAGTGATCGACCAAGAAGTAAGCCGAATCCAACCTGGCGCTTATGCGCTTGAGGAATCCGCGGATCTGGTGAATTTCCGCGTGGTTTACATAGGCCGATCCGATATCAATCTGAACAATCAACTGCATGTGCACGTAGGTTCCTATAAACGTTTCCGGTACCAGTACTGCTCGTCGGCGCAAGCCGCCTTCGAAAAGGAATGCGCGCTCTATCACGACTTTGAACCGCGCGATAATCCGATTCATCCGCAGCGGCCAGCCGGGACGCAGTGGAAATGCCCACGCTGCGATTTATTCGGTTGACTCAGGATCGACAATCGCGAGAATGTCCCGGATTGCGCAAACATAACCGTAGTGCCAGTAGGTCTGCTCAACGGTGCCTTCATCGAGATGCTTTTGGGAGTTCTGGCAGTAGGGTGCCCGTTCGGCCAGCCAGCGTGTCAATGCCTCGGCCTTTTCGGAAATTGTCTGAATTCGGGAACGTTCGATGCTGTAATGCTTGGTCATTTCTAACTCTGGCGGAGGACGGTCCTGGCCGTTTTAGGCTCCTGTACAGTATGTCAGTCCGTTTGGCGCCGATCAAGCTAAACTGAGGTTTTCTAGGAGATCAGAAAATACAATGCAATATACGTTACTAGGCAAGACCGGAATCACCGTGTCCCGCATTTGTCTGGGATGCATGAGCTATGGAGGCGGCGACCTGCCGGACTGGTCCATCGGCACCCGCGGCTGGCACGTGAATCGTGAGGATTCGCGCGAACATTTCAAGATCGCCATCGACGCCGGGATCAATTTCTTCGACACCGCCGACGTTTATTCGGCCGGTTTGAGCGAGGAGATCACGGGCCAGTATCTCAAGGAGATGGCATCGCGCGATGAGATCGTAGTGGCCACCAAAGTATGCGGCGCCATGGGCAAGAGCCCCAACAAGAAGGGCCTCAGCCGCAAACACATTATCGAAGGCTGCGACAATTCGCTGCGCCGGTTAGGCATGGACTTCGTCGATCTCTATCAAATCCATCGCTGGGACTTCAATACTCCGATCGAAGAAACCCTGGATGCGCTGGATTCGCTGGTGCGGGCCGGCAAAGTGCGGTATCTCGGCGCCAGCAGCATGGCGGCGTGGCAGTTTTCCAAAGCCTTGTATCTTGCGAAAGAGCACGGCTGGCATCGCTTTGTCACCATGCAGAATCATTACAACCTGGTGTATCGCGAAGAAGAACGCGAAATGATTCCTTTGTGCATCGATCGAGGCGTGGGCATTATTCCATGGAGTCCGCTAGCGCGCGGATTTTTGACCGGGACCCGTAAACGCGATGGCGGTTCCACAACGCGATCGCAAGTGGACACCATGGCCAAGGATATGTATTACAGCGAGGACGATTTCCAGGTTGCCGATACAGTGGCGGAGGTCGCCAAACAACGCGGAGCTTCAGCCGCGCAAGTGGCCTGTGCCTGGGTATTACAAGCGCCCGGCGTGACGGCTCCCATAATTGGCGCAACTAAAACGCAGCATCTGAAAGAGCTGATCGCCTCGGTGGATCTTAAACTGAGCGCGGAGGAAATGGCGGCTTTGGAGAAGCCGTATCGGCCGCATAAAGTGCTCGGCCACCAGCAGCCGGCCGCGAAAGCGATGCACGCCTGACGATCGCCAAACCGGCCAGGCCAAATGCCAGCAGAATAGCCAGGCTCGGCTCCGGCGTCGCGACACCGGCCGTCGTGGTTGCGGTTATCAACGCAAAATCACCGTTCTGCAGATTGCTCGAGGGGTCCGCATCCATAACAAGCTCCGTGAAGCCGGGATCGATCGTAACCACGGAGCCGTTGTTTAGCGTTACCGTGGTGACCCCGAAGGTTCCCACCAGAATCGCCGAACTGATCGGGTCGGTGAACAATTCGGATTGCTGCTGTCCGGTGTAAGAAAGATTATCGATCGGTGACAGCGTAAAGTAGCCGGACGTGGGAGAAAACTCCTCGGCTGAGCCGTCGGCAAAGTTGACAAAAAGGTCGAGGTTGGAAAACGGCACCGACGTGACAACGGGGAACGAAGGGTCGGGAAACACGGATGAGTTTGGCCCCGTTTCGTTCGAGATATTGAAGCCGGCGGTAGTGTCCGATCCCTCAATGAATTGGACGAATCCCAGGTCGATTGTGTCGGCGAAGCAGGCCCCGCCCAGGGCGATCGCAAGCAGTGGCAGCAGAACTCGGGCGGGCATGAGTTGCAGCATGTGTTACCTCGTTAGCGGTGACGCTCGCTGCCACGGACTGTTTCGTTACTTGGGTACTAGCTTGCGGCCGGTTGGGACTCGAGCATTCGCTCCAGCCGGTCGAGAATGCGCATGGCCGGCATGGTTTGCGCGATGCTCGAATTCGGTTCGCGGCCCTGCTGGATGGCGGCGAAGAATTCGCGGTCCTGCAACTCAATGCCGTTCATCGAGACATCTACTTTGCTCAGATCAATGGGCTTCTGATCGCCGTCCACCAAATCGTCGTAATAAGCGACATAGGTGCCGTTGTCGCAAATGTAGCGGAAGAACGTGCCTTGCGGGCCCTTATTGTTAAAAGACAATGACAGCGTGCAGATAGCGCCCGACGGGACTTTCAAGCCAATGCTCATGTCCATGGCGATTTTCAATTCCGGATGATGCGGGCCTTCCAGCGCGAAGCATTCCGAAATGTTTTCGCCGGCCTGATACGCAAAAAGATCCACGGTATGACAGGCGTGATGCCAAAGCAGGTGATCGGTCCAACTGCGAGGCTTGCCAGCGGCGTTCATATTGGTCCGGCGGAAAAAATAGGTCTGCACGTTCATCTGCTGGACCTTCAACTCGCCCGCCAGGATGCGCTTATGGATCCACTGGTGGCTGGGGTTGAAGCGGCGCGTGTGGCCGGCCATGACGATGAGGCCGCTATCCTTTTGAGCTTTCAGAATGCGCTCGGAATCGGCGAGCGAATCCGCCATGGGAATCTCGATTTGCACGTGCTTGCCGGCGCGCATGCACTGTACGGCCTGATCGGCGTGCATTTGCGTGGGCGTAGCCAGGATCATGGCATCCAGGCCGGGTTGCTTCAGGCTCTCGCCCAGATCGCCAGTCCAGTGCGGGATGCCGAATTTCTTGGCAACTTCTTCGGTAGAGGCCTGGTTTCCGCCAGTAAGAGTAATGATCTCGACTCCGGAAATATTCTGGATCCCCTCGATATGCTTCACGCCGAAAGCGCCTTGTCCGGCGACACCAACCTTCATGCTGGCCTCCTTACGTACATTCATTGAGACAGACTTTCATTGAACCACAGGCAAATTCATTTTGTTACTCTGCTTGCTATGAAGATTTTGGCGGTCCTGCTGGTTTGTTCGAGCGCGCTGGTTGCGCAAAGCAACACGTACGTTTTGAAAGCCGCGCGCTTGTTCGACAGCGCAACCGGACAAGTGATTGCGCCGGGGCTGGTGGTGGTTTCAAACGGCCTGATTCAATCGGTGGGTGGCAGTGCTCCCGCGGGCGCGACAGTGCTCGATCTGGGGGATGCCACGCTGCTGCCCGGGTTCATTGACGCGCATACCCATTTGTCCGATGAGTTCAATCCGGATTACAACGGCGATGCCCTACAGTCGATGCAGCGGACCATTCCGGAGAAAGCCATTCGCGCTACAGCTAATGCGCGCAAGACTGTGATGGCCGGGTTCACTACTGTTCGCGATGTGGGATCGGAAGACTTCATCGACGTCGGGCTGCGCAACGCGATCAACGCCGGATATGTTCCCGGGCCGCGCATGCTGGTATCGGTTCATGCGCTCGGATCCACCGGCGGGCACTGCGACACGGGAGGCTTTCGATACGGGCTGTTCGGGCGCGAGACTGGTCCGGAAGACGGCGTGATCAATTCGCCCGACCAGGCGCGGTACGCGGTGCGCTTCAACGTCAAGTATGGCGCGGACGTAATCAAAACTTGCGCCAGCGGTGGGGTGCTTTCGCCCACCGACGAAGTGGATGTTCCACAGCTGACGCAGGCCGAGTTGAACGCGCTGGTGGAGGAAGCGCACACGCTTCATCGCAAGACTGCCGCGCACTCACACGGCGCGGAATCGAGCAAACGGGCGATTCTCGCGGGAATCGATTCCATCGAGCACGGAACGTTTCTGGATGATGAAGATATGCGCATGATGCACGATCGCGGAACGTTTCTGGTGCCGACGCTGACCACGCGCGTTGGGCTAGCCGAGACGAAATTCCCGCCGCTGGTGCGGGCCAAAGCCGACCGCGCCGTGAAGCAGCAGGACATCATGGTGAGACGAGCGCTCGCGCTGGGCGTAAAGATCGCGCTTGGAACCGACGCCGCAGTGTTTCCGCACGGCGACAACGCGCTGGAGTTCGCATTCATGGCGGCCGATGGGATGACGCCGGCACAGTCGCTGATGGCGGGAACAACGTCCGCGGCTGAACTGCTCGGGTTGCAGGACAAAGTCGGCGCGCTGAAGCCGGGGATGCTGGCCGACGTAGTGGCGGTGCCGGGAAATCCGATCGAGAACATCAAGCTGACGCAGAGCGTGATCTTCGTGATGAAGGACGGAGTGATTTTACGAAACGACCGCGCAGTTCCGCGCTGAGGATTCTGTACGAGGCTCGCGTGCCGCTTCCGCTTGGCATAGCAATCTCGGTAGCGTTCGCGATTGGGCTGCTGTATTTTCTCGCCAACCGCGCCATCTACTATCCGTCGAAATATCCAGAAGGCAACTGGGACCTGCAACGTGCCGCGGGCGCGACGGATGCGTGGATTGAAACGTCCGATGGCGTGAAGATTCATGGCTGGTGGGCGGAGCGCGAAGGCTCGCGATTGGTGACTCTGTTTCTGCACGGCAACGCGGGGAACATTACGGATCGCACGCAGCGCATCCAGGAAATCGCCGCGGCTGGATCGTCGATCTTGATGCTGGATTATCGCGGCTACGGAAAGAGTAGTGGGCGTCCGAGCGAGCGGGGCTTGTATCGGGACAGCGAGGCCGGCTTCATCTATTTGCTTGGCAAGGGCTATCGCCCCGAGCAGATCGCTTTGCATGGCGAGTCACTCGGGACGGCGGTTGCGATCGATCTGGCGTCGCGACGGCCATGCGCGGGACTGATCCTCGAAGCGCCGTTCACATCGGCCAGCGATGTCGCGGCGACGATGTTGCCGGTCATCGGGCCGCTGCTGGTTCGAAGCTATAACTCGCTTCCCAAGATCCGCTGGATTCGCGTTCCGAAGCTGTTCCTGCAGGGCGATCGCGACGAAGTGGTTCCGTTGCGGCTGGGGCAGCAGCTATTCGCGGCGGCGCAGGGATCGAAAACGTTTTGGGTAATTCCAGGCGCCGGCCACAACGATATTTTGGAGCGTGCCGGAGCCGAATATCGGCACAGATTGAGCGCGTTCTACGAAAATTTAGTGGCGGCGCGCTAAGGTCGTGCTACACAACGGTGACAACCCGCACGCCGCACCGGTTTCCCGAGAGAAACCGCTGTTACACGAACGCAGGCCAGCGCCCAAACAATTCACATTGATTTTGTGAGATTTATCGGCGCCGAATTTCCGCGATTGCGTAGTCCTGCTCACGGGATATGTTGCATTGCACACGGACTAGATCGCATTCATTAGTCTGCCGCGGCGGATTACCCACTCTTCGGTACTAAATACCCGGGGGCCAACTTCGATCAGGCGAGGCAGCATATCGAACACGGAGCCCGGTGTCCAATTCGTGTTGTGCCGAGTACGGAAGCCGCGGCGGTTGAGCTCGCTCGCGGTCTCAGACAGCGGCTTGTCCTGGATAATCATTTCCAGCATCACGATCATGGCCTCGCGCTCCTGGACGTCCTGTTCGAGAGCGACGCAGTCCTCGGCGATTTTCAGGCCGTAGGGCAGCGGTTCGGTGATGTCGGCGATCGGCGGTTCATCATCTTCGACGCTTCGCTGCCAAACGATGGCTACTGGTTTCCAACCATCGGCGGCTTTGCGCTCCAAATAGGATGTGGTTAGCGGACTTGTCAAAACTTCACGCGCATGTTGGAGTCTGGGCATGGCCGATTCCCAGCATTTCGCAGACCGCAACCAATGCAACGCGTTCACCCGCGGCTCCGTCCGTTTGTGGGAATCTGCGCGGAAAACTGTCGCGGTTTAGGGCAGGATGCCAGGGCCATCCGTCGTGCCAGGCTCGCGAACGCGGCGGCAAAAACAGAGCTGGCCGATGGTGTAGTATTTGTCGCGATCCAACCAGTCCAGGTGGGTGCAGAGGATGGGGAGCACAAAGCCGAAAGGGACCGCGAGAAACGGCCAGAGCAGCACGCGCGGGAAGCGCTCGAAGAATTCCAGAACATCGATAAATTTGCGGCCCATGAACCAGAAGTAGCCGCCGAGCGGGCGGACTTGATCGACGGCGAACCCGGCCTCTTCGAGCAAATTTTGCGCGCCGTAGCGGGTGAAGCGATAGTAATCATGCGGCATCTGGTGTTCTTCCCACATGGTGGGAACGATGATCATCAATTGGCCACCGGGTTTCAACGTGCGCGCCATTTCGTGCAAGGTCTGGCGCGGTGAGGGCGTGTGTTCGAGCACTGCCACGCTCAGCATGCCGTCGAAGGTTGCGGGCGGAAAGGGTAGGGATTCGACACGCGCCCAGGCATCGATTTTTCCGTAATTCCAATCGCCTTCACCGACGCCTAAGTCGATAGCGCGGTAGGTGTGGCCGGCGCGGGCGACGTCATCGCGATACTGGGCTTCGCCGGCGCCCGCATCGAGGATGAGCGAATTCGCCGGAAGCAGGCGCGAAAATTCGCGGACCGCATTGAGCACGAAGCGGTCGAATGGATTGATTTGATCGAGCAGGAAGCGCGGAATGAGCTTCCTGCCCAAAGATACAACCCTCCGGTTTAGCATGGCTTCCGCATAGCCTCAAATCCACCCCAATGCCACCAAAGTTGTCCGACGAAAAGAAGCGGGCTGAGCGCGATGGCGTCCGGGTTTTGCGGCAAGTTGCGCGCGACCAGATAGGCCGTGCCGGCGGCGGCGAGCACGGGGAGCAAGAGTAATCGCGCTGCGGGCCTTGCCGGGAACAGGCTTGCGAGAGGTTCGTCGTTGCCCGAACGCCGGAAGTATTCGGACGTCCCAGTGCCGTAGTGGCGCATCTTTGCGAGATATTCGGCGATGCGGTGAATGGCAGGGTAATGCGTCACGCGGGCCTTGGGTTCGTAGCGCAGGCGGAAGCCGAGCTTGCGCGCGCGCGTGGTGAAGTCGCGATCCTCGCACATGGTGAGAGCGGTGTCGAAGCAG